>JBFLWC010000257.1:0-4060 GCA_040758415.1 Bacteroidota bacterium
TTCCGAGTGGAAGTTCGGCGCCGGCTCCAACATGATAACCAACATCGTTTTTTGTTTCGGATTTAACACCAGAATATATTCCCGAATATTCAATCTTTGTATTATAATAACCGATTCCAGCTTCTGCATGAATGATCGGAAGTATATTCAGCATACCAGTTAGCATAACAGGGTAACTTGTAGTTTTGATTGCTCCGTTTTCAAATTCCTCGGCTTTATAATAGATTGACCCTTCAGCGCTCAAACCGAGTAAATTAATCCTAAGTGCAGCACCGGGCATAACTGTTGCTTTATCGGCTTCGGACGTTTTAATAAAACCAACTTGCGGACCGAATACAATACTCTGTGCGTTTATAGCAACAGATAAAACAAAAACAACAACGATTGAAAGAAATGTTTTCCTCATTTTTATTTTCCTTTCTTCTTATTCTTAACTTAATCAAAAAATTCTTTTTTCGGAATTTATTTTGCAACTGTGAATGTAATATTCGACGGATATTCTTCGGAAAAATAAACACGATGAAACGCTTTCTGAAAATCTTCATCTTTTGCGTGGTAAATGTCAATAAACTTTTGCGGATTGCGGTCGAATAAAGGAAAGAAGCTGCTCTGTATCTGTATCATAATTTTGTGATCTTTCAAAAATGTGTGGTCAATATCATTCATTTTTATTTTCACTTCTGTAACTTCATTCGGAACGAAAGGTTCCGGCTTCACAAAACTGTTTCTAAATTTTCCTCGCATAATTTCATAACGAATTAATCGTTGGTAACCGCCCATCTCAATATTGTTAGGATTCGGCGTGGGATTTTTTGTACTGTCTGGAAAAACATCAATCACTTTTACAACCCAATCAGCATCGGTACCGGTTGTTGATACAAAAAGATTAGCAAGAATAGGTCCGTTAATTGTTATATCATGTTGCAGAGTTTCAGTTTCGTAAACGAGAACATCGGGACGAGCAGATGCAAAACGCTGGTCTTCGTTCATGTATGATCTAAAATATAATTGCTGTGAATCGTGAAACTTTGATGTGTACGGAACAGGTTTATCCGGGTCGCTTAAAAATTCATCAAAAAGATTTTTCTTTTCTTCCGGTTTATTCCAGCTTAATTTTTTATTTGTTGTCAGGTAGAGAGATTTTTTTTCAACGTTTGACGGGGGCCATTCATCATAGCTAATCCATTTGTTCACACCAGTTCTAAATGTTACCGCTTCCGGAAGATTTAATCCGCCGACTCCTTTTAAGTAATAATTGAAAAAAGGTGTAAGAATATTTTCGTTATAATAATCACTTGTGTTTTCACCGAACGAAAAATCACCGAACGAATTTCCATTGCTGCGTGCCCAGCCGCCGTGGCTCCACGGACCCATCACAAGATGATTTTTATTTGCCGGATTTTTTTCTTCAATTGATTTGTAAATATTCAGCGGTCCATATAAATCTTCAGAATCATACCAGCCGCCTACAATCAGTACAGCTGGCTTAACACTTTTAAAGTGGGGAAGATTATTGCGTGATTGCCAGAATTCATCGTAAGTACCATGCTTTAACATCGCATTCCAGAAAGGAAGTTTCTCCTCAAAAAAAATTTTGTTTACATTAGCAATTGAACCGAGTTTCAGAAAAAAGTTGTACATATCGGGCGAATAATATGGTGCGATTGATTTCCATTTTGTAGTTAGAGAATCGCGCGGCTGATCGAATCCTTTGAAAAAGTTAAACGACATTGAAAGTGTCAACGCGCCGTTGTGGTGCATGTCGTCGCCTATGAACCAATCTGCAATGGGCGCTTGAGGAGAAACCGCCTTGAGCGATGGATGGGAATCAATCAACGACATTGCTGCATAAAAACCGGGATATGAAATTCCCCAGATGCCTACATTGCCGTTGTTGTGTTTTAAGTTTTTTACAAGCCAGTCTATCGTATCGTAAGTGTCGGTTGTTTCATCAATGTCTTTGCTTCCTTTCTTATTAGGAATGTACGCACGCATATTATCATATTTGCCTTCGCTCATAAATTTTCCGCGCACATCTTGAAAGACAAAAATAAAACCATCTTTTGCAAAAGTATCGTTAGGTCCAAGGTTTTGGGGGAATTTATCTTCGCCATAAGGTGCAGCTGTGTAAGGAGTTCTGATCATCAGGATAGGATAGTTTTTTGTTGTATCCTTGGGCGAATAAACCGATGTAAAAAGTTTTACACCGTCGCGCATTTGAATACGGTATTCTTTTTTGATGTAGTTCTGTTTTATCCAATCAACACCCTGTGCATTTGCGAGAAGATTGAAAATGAAAAGAAGAAAGCCGACTCGAAAAATTTTTTTCACGATAGACTCCTTTCAGTTACAAAAATTCTTTGAATTAAATTCCATTTCTACGCGGATATAAGAATAACAATTCACAGTGATTAAAATATATTATTTTATTTTGTGATGCGATTGATAAATAGAAATCAACATCGAAAAATAGCGGGATGATTTTCTATTCTACAATTTGGTGAGTTTACAGCGATTTAAACTTTGCAGTAAAATGCCTTAGCATCGGTGCTTCGTAAATAATTTCCATACCTTTTAATTTTTCACGTCTGTTGAAAACTTCAATTACAACCTCGGCAACATAATCAATGTGGCTTTGTGTGTAAACTCTGCGCGGAATTGCAAGTCGAACAAGTTCCATCATTGCAGGAATTAATTTTCCTTTTTTATCGTATTTACCAAACATAACCGATCCGATCTCGCACGTGCGCACGCCGCCTTCAATATAAAGTTCGCACACAATCGTCTGCCCCGGATATTCTTCCGGTTGAATATGAGGGGCGAAGCGTTTTGCATCAATGTATATCGCGTGTCCGCCCGGTGGTTCAATAATCGGCACACCTGCAGCCATAATTTTTTCACCAAGATATTCCGTGCTTCGGATTCTGTATTGCAAGTAATGTTCATCTACAATTTCTTGGAGACCTTGTGCAATCGCTTCCAGGTCGCGTCCGGCAAGTCCTCCATAAGTCGGAAATCCTTCTGTTACAATTAGAAGGTTGCGGCATTTCATTGCAAGCTCGTCATCGTTGAGCGAAAGCCATCCGCCAATATTTACCAACGCATCTTTTTTTGCGCTCATTGTTGAACCATCTGCATAAGAAAACATCTCGCGGCAAATTTCCAAAACCGATTTATTTTCATAACCTTTCTCGCGCATCTTTATGAAATACGCGTTCTCGGCAAAACGGCAAGCATCAAAGAATAAAGGCAGGTTATTTTTTTTACAGACTTCCTTTACTTCGCGGATATTTTGCATCGAAACCGGCTGACCGCCGCCCGAGTTGTTTGTAACGGTTAGCATTACAACCGGAATATTTTCTTTCCCTACTTTATTGATGAATGATTCTAATGCCACAACATCCATATTGCCTTTGAAAGGCGCACGCTGCTCGGGGTGTTTGCCGGCTTCAATCAAAAGATCAACTGCTTCTGCGCCTGTGAATTCAATATTTGCGCGTGTTGTATCGAAGTGTGTGTTGTTAGGAAAATATTTTCCCGGACCTCCGAGAATGGAGAAGAGGATTTTTTCCGCAGCTCTACCTTGATGTGTTGGAATTATAAATTTATCGCCTGTAATTTTTTTTACAGCTGTTTCAAATATGTAAAAACTTTTTGCGCCTGCGTAAGATTCATCGCCCCTCATAATTCCCGCCCATTGATCGGAACTCATAGCCGATGTTCCGCTGTCTGTGAGCAAGTCAATCAATACATCTTCTGCATGAATCATAAATGGGTTGCTGCCGGATTCTTGTAAAATTTTTTTGCGCTCTTCTTTGGTTGTGAATCTGATCGGCTCAACGGATTTGATTTTAAACGGCTCTATAATAGTTTTCATAAAACCTCTGAGAAGGATGAAAAATTTTTCTTTGAGTAAAATTACAAATTATTTGTTTTGTTCGTAGAGATAGATTTTTATTATTTCGTCCGCAATCCGCCGGCAGGCAGACCGGAGCACAAAATTCAAAACCAGTAATTTTGGGTTTGGAATTTTGAATTTTAGATCCGGAGTTTTGAATTT
>JBFLWC010000258.1:0-2491 GCA_040758415.1 Bacteroidota bacterium
TGCATCTTAGCGGCTGAAGGATAAATAAACATTACCAAGCAGTAAAGCTTTTTGTTGGAATTCGATAAGTCGGTTTTATAAATTTTATTTTCTTCCCAAAACTTTTGCCAATGATTTTCTATTTCCTTAAAAGGATATTTCATAATTCTCAATAAATTTTGAAAAAATGTATGTGAAATTATACAAATCAGGAAGGGTTATCAAGAAGTTTCGGCTGAATGACATAAAGAAGAGTATTTAGTATATAGTATTTAGTAGTTAGAAGGTGGACGTCAGGAGGTTTTTAGCTAACAGCTTAAGCGCTAAAAGCTGAATTGTTGGTTCTGGTTTGTCCGGTTTATAAATTTGTAAACACGAATGGAAACAAAAGAGTAAAAAATGAAAATCAATAACCGCATAACAAAACTATTAGGGATTGAACACCCGATCATTCAAGCGGGAATGGTTTGGGTAAGCGGCTGGAAACTCGCGTCTGCAGTTTCAAAAAACGGTGGACTGGGACTTATTGGTGCCGGTTCGATGAAGCCAGATTTGCTGAGCGAACAGATACAAAAGTGTAGAGCAGCAACGGATAAACCATTTGGTGTGAACATTCCTCTTCTGCGCGGCGATGCGGCTGATTTGATAAAAGTTGTGATTAAAGAGCAAGTGAAAATTGTTTTTTCATCTGCAGGTCATCCAGGAAAGTTTATTGATGAGCTGAAAAAAAATAAAATTATTGTTGTTCATGTTGTTCCTTCCTTAAAGTATGCGTTGAAAGCCGAAAGCGTTGGATGCGACGCCGTTGTTGGTGAAGGTGTTGAAGCCGGCGGACATAACGGCATTGACGAAATAACAACTCTTTGTTTGATACCACAACTTGTTGATGCGTTAAAAATTCCGGTGATTGCTGCCGGCGGTATTGCAGACGGCAGGGGAATACTTGCGGCGCTTTCGCTCGGCGCTGAAGGCGTGCAGATTGGAACTCGTTTTGCTGCAACAGTAGAATCTTCCGCTCATACAAACTACAAACAAAAAATTATTGAAGCTAAAGACAACGACACAATTCTTGTTTTGAAAAAAATCGGTATGGCAAGAATGATAAAAAATGATTTCAGCTTAACGGTTCATCAAGCTGAACTTAACGGTGCCGATGAAGCTGCATTAAAAAATCTTCTTGGAGAAAAACGGGAGCGGCTTGGAATATTCGAAGGGGATGAACTAAATGGAATGATTGAAGCCGGACAGGGCGCCGGTTTGATTAAAGAAATTCTTCCTGTGAAAGAGTTGATGGATAAATTGATTCGTGAATTTGATGAAGCAGTATCACGCTTGCAGCGTGAAATGTGAAACGCTAGACGCTAGAAGTGAGAAAACAGTATCCGCAGAAATCTGAAGAACTGACAACTTATAACTAACTTCTAACTACTTACTGCTATCTTCTGAACTTTAGTACCAGAAATGAAATTGCAAAACAAACGCATTGTTATTAACCGCCGGTTCTTCAATTGCAATTCTGTATTGCGGACGCAGCTCGACAAAACTGTACGGAAAAAACTCAAAACCAAATATTAAATGTGCGCGTTCATCTTTTTCAGCATTAATGTTCGGATCAAAACGATCATATCTTATAATGGCTTCAAGTCCAATCGTCATCTGATAGGCAGCTTCAATCATCATCGCATTTGATTTCACGCCGTCTGCAACGTAATCGTTTGCTAAATCATATTCGCCCATTAAAGTAAATCTTTTGTAACCAACACCTGCAAATCCTCCGTAGAAATTTGTATTGAGCGAACCGGCGAGTGTTCTTGTTTTTAGGTTTGCATAAGAACCGCCAAAAAGAAATCTAATTTTTTCTACAGATGGAGTAAATTCAAACCGAGCTGTGAGAGTTGGGTCGGTTGTTAAGGTTCCGTTGAATCTACTTTTTCCTATGCTCACATTTGCAAATGTAGATTCAGAAAAATTTGCGCCGACTTCAATGCCGGTCTCAAGATATAATGGATTATAAATTAATCCTCGAATTGCACCTTTGGAAAACAATAAACCAAAATCGCCGCCGCGTGTGTATGCCGTGTGATCATCCAAACGAATTCCAAAATAAGGCACAAATGAACCGACTTTGATGTAACTATCATTCGGTAAAATTTTTGCTACTCCATAACCTTCCCAGAGCGACTGCACAAAATCGTACCGCGCAACAATATCAATTTTCTGGGAGATAGAAACGTTCAGATAAATCGAGCCGCTCATTTCCTGAAAATCCGTTCTCTTTTTTTCCTGCGAATACAAATATTGAGTACGGTAATCTAAACCGAACGAAACATTATTTGTAAGTTTTGAAGTAAGCGGAAAATCTTCATCGCGTGGAGAAATCATACTGATAACATTTTTTCCGAAGAAGAAGCCGTTTTCGTTGCGCATCATTCCGCCGGTTGGATTAACATGACAACTGCTGCATTTATCTTTATAACGAAGCGCAAAGCGCGGAAGCGAAAATATTTGTGTG
>JBFLWC010000259.1:0-2406 GCA_040758415.1 Bacteroidota bacterium
TTAAGCCCTCTGGCTTCTTTTACCGCCACCTTAAATTATCCTCTTGTTTTTTTTCCTGCTGCGATGGCTCAACATAACCTTCATTAGTGTAACGCATATATTTTCTTTTTGCAGATGTAGATGTGCGTTCAGATTCTGGAGAACCATAACTGCGTGCGCTCTCTCCTGTTGGTCTTTGATATCTTGCTTCGCCCGGAGTAGGCACAGGTCCACCTACAAATGTAGGTCTTAATTCAGGACCGCGGGATTGATCTTCAGGAGAGGTGTAAGGAGGTTGGCGTTGATATTCATAACCATATTCCTGCTGTTGAGCTTGAGTTTCAAATGTCCTGCGTGCAGGTGTAACAATTCTTTGTTCTGCAATTAATGGTGCAGGTGCAATAAGCTCTGCAGGTAATGCTGCAGGTTGAGCTGCCTGAGCAGCAACACCTTTACGCTCCCTTATTTTGTAAAGAATATAAGCTCCGATAGCAAGAATAAAAGTTGAGATTGTTGCCACCAATATGATCAGAGAAAGTATAGGAATTAATTCCATATTTACCTCAATTAAAATCTATTATTTATTATTGCGTAGCGGCTATAACAGGAACGGCTTTAGCGTTTGATTTCGGAGCGCCGCCGCCGAGACCGCCGGTTCTTTCTAATTTCCCCCATGTCATCCGTATCCCCAGAAATTCTTCTAATGTTGCCATCGCTTTTGTTACATCAATTAAAAGAATGAAAACAACTCTATAAATAATGGCATAAGGTACTAACCTGAATTCTTCCTTTTCTGCGGCTACACAATAAACCGCAGCCATTAAATCCAGTACAGCAATTCCAACCCACCACAAAAAAATAAAGCTGGATAAACCATAAAAAATAGCAACGATAATAAAATAAAGATTCACAAAGATATTCATCGCCGGCCAAATTAATGCTTCATAAAACATCGCCCAGAGAATTAAGCTGTTGTTAAAATTAAGAGTGGGATTAAAAAGGTATCGTTTATGCTTTCTAATAGCTTGAAGAATTCCGCGTGTCCATCTATATCTTTGTTTAAGTAGCTGCTGTATTGTAATTGGCGCTTCAGTATATGCAATTGCATTGGATTCGTAAACAATTTTCCAGCCGTGTGCTAAAATTTTCAAAGTTATATCTGCGTCCTCTGCAAATGTATCACTGGAATAAAATCCAGCATCTCTTAGAGCAGTTTTTCTAAACAATCCTATTGGACCGGGGATAATATTCACCATCTGAAAAAAACCTTGGGCGCTACGAGCCATATTTAATCCTTCTAAATACTCAAGCGCTTGCAAATCTGTTAATACACGTTTTCTATTTTGTACTTTTACATTACCTGCAACAGCACCAACAGCAGGATCTATAAAGTGTCTAATAGCCATTCTGAGTGAATTAGGCGTCAACTGGGAATCCCCATCCATGCACAAAACAAATTGAGCTTCAGAATATTGAATCCCGGCATTCAATGCTTTTGCTTTTCCGCCATTGGGTTTGTTTATCAAAGATACTTTAATTAAACCACTTCTTCCTTTCTGATAACCTACAAGCAGTTCACCAACAGCTGCAGTGTCATCTGTAGAACCATCATTAACAATTATTATCTCATAGTTAGGATAATCAAGATCAAGCAGCGATTCGATCGAATAATTCAATACTTTCCCTTCGTTAAACACAGGAACAATAATTGAAATTGATGGATAATATCCCTCCTTAGTTTGCACTGTATATTTAGTAACGTAGAAGTACGCCATAAAGAGAATTGCAAAATACCTAATCAAAAGAATGAACAAGAAAATAACCAACGATACAATAGACGAATAAACAAACAGACCGCTCCACGTAAGAACGGTAAGCGGAAGCGTAAAAATGATAGTTAGGATCAGCAGTATAGAGAAGAATCCGGAAATAAATATCACTCTTAACTTTTCAGCGCCAAGGTTTCTTTTGGGCGGAAGCACTTCCCTATTATCAAGTGCTATCTGATATTTTTGTGTTTTTGTATCCACAATAATTTTGCTTGGATAATGATGAATTTCATTTTACAATCAGGATGCCACAAAACCCATTGATTTTTTTTCAAATTCCCATTATTCTGTTTAATCGTTTGTCCCATACTTACACAACCAATTGAATTTGGCTCATAAAGAAACAAGCTCTTGAGAAATATAACTTTTTAATTAACTTGCTGCAATAGAATAAGTTATTAGAAAATCTTAAAGGAAGAGTATAGGAAGATATTATAAATCATTTTTAGCAATGGAACGGTTACTTAGAATTTCACCTTACGCAGCAGAAGTATTTTTTAATGAAATTCTCACGAAGTGATGGCTTTGCCACAAATAACAAAAAACAAAAACCAAACAAGCACCAATTTTCAAATTCCAATTTCTTTAGGAAATGGGG
>JBFLWC010000260.1:0-3546 GCA_040758415.1 Bacteroidota bacterium
AGTAAGCGAAAGCGAATAGTTGTTCAATTCTTCTTTTGAATAAATCTTCATTTGATTCTCCGGCATTATCAAAAAAATATTACTGGCTCATTATTTCTAGTGCCGAATCTATGGAATTTTTCTTTTAGAATCATTCTGACGTGCAAAAAATTTATGCGGTCTTTTCTTTAATGAATGAAATTCTATAACTTGCCGACCATTTTTAATTAACGGAAAAATTATGAGTGAACAAACTACCTCTCAAACAAAAATCGGCTGGAAATTTCCGAAAGAATTTTGGCTTGCTAATTTTATGGAATTATGCGAGCGCGCTGCTTATTATGGATTCTTCATCGTACTCACACTTTACTTAACAGATATTGTTGGATTTAATGATAAAGAAACCGGAATTGTTGCCGGCGTTTTCTTTGCGGGGTTATATTTTCTTCCGCCTTTTGTAGGCGCAGTGTCTGATAAGATCGGTTTTAAGAATGGATTGGTACTTGCCTTTGCATTACTAACAATTGGTTACTCTCTGCTTGGAATGTTTCATACAAAATTTTTGGTAATTATTTTTCTCTTAATAATTCTTGTCGGCGGGTCGTTTATCAAACCGCTTATTACCGGAACAGTAGCTAAGACAACTAATGAAGAGAATCGAGCACGGGGTTACGCTTTATTTTATTGGATTGTAAACATCGGTGCATTCAGCGGAAAAACATTTGTGCCTTATATCAGGCAGGGAATTGGTGTGGAATATGTGAACTTCTTCTCTTCGGCAATGTCGTTTGTTGCGATGCTGTTTGCAATTTTTATTTTCAAACAGATAGATTTTGCACACCAGTCAAAAACAATTGGCGATGTCTTCAACTCGCTTAAGAAAATTTTTGTGCGTCCGCGTTTAATAATTTTGATTTTAATCGTAACCGGATTCTGGATAATTCAGCACCAGTTGTATGCAACAATGCCAAAATATGTAATCCGTCTCCGCGGAGATGAAGCACGTCCGGAGTGGCTTGCAAATGTCAATCCGGCAGTTGTTGTTCTTTTTGTTGTACTTATTACAAACTTGATGAGAAAGAAAAAAGCTGTAACATCAATGTTGGTTGGAATGATATTAATGCCGCTTTCTGCATTAGCAATGGCTTCCAGCCAAATGCTTACAGAAATTACAGGAGAAAGTGTTTCGTTCTTCGGCTTTTTTTCGCTTCATTCATTAACCGTAGCAATGATTATTGGGATTGCAATTCAAGGATTAGCAGAAAGTTTTATCTCTCCCCGCTTCCTTGAGTATTTTTCTTTTCAAGCTCCTAAAGGCGAAGAAGGAGTTTACCTCGGGTTCAGCCATTTGCACTCGTTCTTTTCGGCACTGGCAGGATTTATTATGTCCGGATTTCTTTTAGATAAATATTGTCCGGATCCAAAAACATTACCCGCTAATTTAACAGAATTACAACGCGCTGCATATTATACAGATGCGCATATAATTTGGTATTATTTTTTAGCTATCGGTTTAATGGCTGCGGCAGCATTGTTCGTTTTTAAATTCGTAACAGATAGGATTGACAAGAAAAACGAGACGGTTGTTAAAAATGCCTAAAATCCAGATGTTGCCTCTGTATCTATTATTTAGCAAGCTCACAACAATTTTTTCAGAGCCGAAAACAAAAAAAGCCCGTCCCGATCAATCGGGACGAGCTTTATAGTAATGGCAGGATTGTTATCTTTTAATTTCCCTACCGCCAAGCTCTTTGATGATGGCATCGGCAAGCGGGTTGTCTTCAACTTGCGAAGAATCTAATTGCGGTACAGTATTCGATTCTACTTTGGATCTGACTGAAGGTTTCTTTTTCTCTTTAGAAATTTTTACTTCAATCTTCTCGCCAAAAATTTCTTTTGTTTTCTTATCAAGATATGATTTATTATCGTTAATTATGTCACCATCTTCGGGATGTTCAACTTCAACATGCAGTTGATTATTGCTGAATTCAACCGGGTTGGAATTTGAAAGCACGGAAGCAAAGAATAATTTTTCTGTCTTCACCTGTTCAATAAAATTGTTCCACTTAGAAATAATTTCGTTAAAGCCAGCTGAATCGCCTAAAGTTGGTGCAATGAACGCTTTAACTTCAGGAATGGTTACTTCTTCCTTTGCTACGTTGCGGACATTAGAGATTGATAAGTCAATTTTCTTTGATGAACTATAACCTGCCTGCGAATCATTAACCATTTTTGATTTTGAATCCACTTCATCTTTTTCTATTCGGGAAAGTATTTCTGTTATAGTTGATGATTTTTCTAAACCTATTAAATGGCAGAGCGAGATTTCTATTTTTAGTTTTTGGTTCGAAGAAGATTTCAATTCCCACTGAACCTTGTTAAGGAACGCCATTATTCTTAACAAATCACCTTCCGAAAATTTTTCGGCATAATCCAAATATTTTTCTTTGTAAACTTCGGCTGTTTCAATCAAGTCGTTGTTCTTTCGAATAACAACCGTTATTATATTTCTAAAATGCTCAATCAAACCGTTCATAAAATCAATATAATTCCAGCCGTTCTCGTAAATTTTTTGAGAGACCTCAAATGCAGATGTAAAATTTTTCTCGAGTATAGAATCGGAAATTGTAAAATAAATTTCTTCATCAATTAAGTTGAGCATTTTGGAAATAATTTCTGAGTCAACATTATTTCCGCTGAAAGAAATAAGCTGATCAAACAAACTCTGAGCATCGCGCAGTGCGCCGTCTGCTTTTTTTGCTATGAGTGTAAGCGATTTGTCGTCAATCTTAATTGCTTCTGCCTCTGCAATTTCTTTAAGCAGTTTTTTCATTACGCTCATTTCTATACGACGAAAATCGAACCGCTGGCAGCGGGAAATAATTGTTAGCGGAACTTTATGTACATCTGTAGTTGCAAAAATAAAAATTGTATGGTGGGGCGGCTCTTCTAAAGTTTTAAGAAGTGCATTGAACGATTCGGTAGTAAGCATATGCACTTCATCTATAATGTAAATTTTATAACTGCCTTTTGTAGGCGCATACTTAACGGATTCGCGCAGCGTTCTAATCTCTTCAATTCTTCTGTTTGATGCGCCGTCTATTTCAATAATATCAAGTGATTGAGAATTTGCAAACGACCGACACATTTCGCATTGATTGCACGGTTCGCCATTTTTTTGATTGGTACAATTCAAAACTTTTGCAAGAATGCGGGCGGTTGTTGTTTTGCCAACTCCGCGCGGGCCTGCAAATAAATAAGCGTGTGCAATTCTATTGTTGAGAATTGCATTCTTAAGTGTTGTGGTTATATGCTCTTGACCAACAACTTCTTCAAATATCTGCGGACGCCACTTGCGGGCTGTAACTATATATTTCATATTCTGTTTTAGCCAATTTATTCATTAGAAATGTATTTATTTTTACAAAGAGTGTATACATACTTAGCAAATTTATAAGTCCTTTCTTCACAATCAAAGTATTTTGTCATTGAGTTTTGTTTATTGGATATTGTTTATTGTTTATTGGATATTGTTTATTGTTTATTGGATATTGTTTATTTCTTGTT
>JBFLWC010000261.1:0-3381 GCA_040758415.1 Bacteroidota bacterium
TCCCGGAATAAGCAACGCAACATTTTTGAAGACAGCACTTAATGAAATAAGAAAGTATCAGGACCAATCTGAACTTTCTCCAAAAGAATTTCTTGAACGAATAAAAGAAAAAGCAAAAATTCTTGGATTGGATGAAACGCTTATCAACCGCTCGGTTAATGTGGGGTTTTCCGGCGGCGAAAAGAAACGCAACGAAATTTTTCAAATGCTGGTGCTCGAACCCAAATTTGTTCTTCTTGATGAAACAGATTCCGGTCTCGATATTGATGCACTGCGAATCGTTTCAAATGGTGTAAACATTTTCCGAAAGCCAAATAATGCTGTTCTTGTTGTTACTCACTACCAGAGATTGCTCAATTATATTCAACCGGATTATGTGCACGTCCTCTCTAAAGGAAAGATAATCAAATCTGGCGGTAAAGATTTAGCTCTCGAGCTTGAAGAAAAAGGTTATGATTGGATTAAAGATGAAACAGAAACAGCGCCTGCTAAATTAGAAACAGAAAATGCTTGACGGAAAGAACGATGGATAAAACTGAATTTAAAAATATCAAAGAATGGTATCTATCTAATTTCGAATCCTTTGAAGATAAATTGAACGGGCAATCGAAATCATTTTTGCACGATATACGAAAAGAAGCACTGAATAAATTAGCTGAATTTGATTTCCCGACAAATCGAAACGAAGAGTGGAAATACACAAACGTATCACCAATCTTAAAAGATAATTTTGTTCCCGCAGTAAATGCAGGCTTGCCAAAATTATCTAAAGATGAAATCAAAAAATATCTCTTCCATAATTTTGATTATCATCTCGTTGTTTTTCTGAACGGAATTTATTCTGAAGAGCTAAGCGAGATTTATGAATTACCAAAAGATGTTGTAGTTGGCGGCTTGAACAAAACCGCTAAAGAAAGCCCAACGCTTATCAATCAACACATCAACAAACTTTCAAAAATAGATAACGCATTCAACGCACTTAATACTGCGTATACATTTGATGGATTAGTTGTAATTGTTCCCGATGGAAAATTTTTGGAGAAGCCGATTCAAGTTTTATACCTCAATACAAGCGACCAGGATTTAATTCTTTCCCAGCCAAGAAATTTAATTGTTGCAGGAAAGAATTCTCAAGTAAATGTGATAGCCAACTATCAAGGTTACGGCAGAAAAAAATATTTCAGCAACGTTGTAACGGAAGTTTTTGTGGATGAGAATGGAACAGCAAATCTTTACAAAGTTCAGAATGAAAATGAGGAATCGTATCATATCGAAAAAGTACAAGCATATCAAAAAAAGGGCAGTTTGTTCAATCATTACAACGTAACATTCGGCGGTGCAATTGTTCGCAACGATATTAATTCTATTTTGGATGATGAAAATATTGAAACGCACTACTACGGATTATACCTGGCAAACGGAAAGCAGCACGTAGATAATCATACGTTTGTAGACCATGCAAAACCGAATTGTATGAGCAACGAACTCTACAAAGGAATTCTCGACGACAATTCACGCGGTGTGTTCAACGGAAAAATTATTGTCCGTAAAGATGCACAGAAAACAAATGCCTATCAGCAGAACAAAACAATTTTGCTTTCAAAAGGTGCTGTGATTGATGCGAAACCCCAACTTGAAATTTTTGCAGATGATGTGAAATGTTCGCACGGTGCAACCGTAGGGCATCTTGACGAAGAATCTGAATTTTACATCCGTTCGCGCGGCGTTCCCAAAGAGTTGGCAAAATCAATGTTGATAAGAGCATTTGCAAACGATGTGATTGAGACAATTAAAATAGAACCGCTGAAAGAGCAAATCAATCATATGATATTTGAGCATTTGCACAGAGTTGAAATTGAAAATCAATAGAACGCGGATGACGTTAATTAAGCAGATTTTCACTGATAAATCTGTTTATATCAGTTGGATCAGTTAAACCTGCCCGTCCGGCTCGCCTCGTCTCCGACAAGTCGGAGCGGGCAGGCGGGTCTGCGTTCCATTTAAGAGGTCAATAGTGATAAACACAATTACAGAAGTTAAACGTAAATTTGATGTAGAAGAAATTCGAAAAGATTTTCCGATTCTAAAAAGATTTGTCAACGGCAAACCGCTCGTCTACCTTGACAGTGCAGCAACTTCTCAAAAGCCGCAAACCGTTATTGATGCACTCACTCAATACTACAGTTTTGATAATGCTAACATCCACCGCGGGCTTTATTTTTTGAGCGAACTTGCTACCGAACAATATGAAAACGCACGACTCAAAGTAAAAGAGTTTATCAATGCTCTAAGCGCTTCGGAAATAATTTTTGTGCGCGGAACAACCGAGGCAATTAATCTTGTTGCCTCAACACTTTGCCGCGCAAAATTTTTCAATGACGGAGACGAAGTAATTGTCTCTAACATGGAACATCATGCCAACATTGTTCCCTGGCAATTGATGGGGGATAGAAAGTGTGTGGACTTGAAAGTGATTCCGGTTAACGATGCCGGCGAACTCGATATGGATGCGTTTGAAAAATTGATCAGCGAAAAAACAAAGCTCGTTTCTGTTGTTCATATTTCCAATGCACTAGGCACTGTGAATCCGGTAAAAAAAATTATTGAGATTGCACACTCGCGCAAAATTCCGGTTCTGCTTGACGGCGCACAGGCAGTTCCACATCTCAAAGTTGATGTGCAGGAACTTGATGCAGATTTTTATGCGTTCTCCGGTCATAAAGTTTTTGGTCCAACGGGAATTGGTGTTCTTTATGGCAAAACAGAATTTTTGGAAATGATGCCGCCGTATCAAGGCGGAGGAGATATGATTCGCACAGTTACATTTGAGAAAACAACTTTCGATGATCTTCCGCGCAAGTTTGAAGCCGGCACACCAAACATCGCCGGAGGAATTGGACTTGGTGCTGCAATTGATTATCTGAATCAGTTCGATCGAAATGAATTAGTTGCACACGAAAATTTTCTTCTTCAGTATGCAACGGAAAAACTTTCTCAAGTAGAAGGACTGCGAATTATTGGAACAGCAAAAGAAAAAGCATCTGTTGTTTCCTTTGTTATAGAAGGAATTCATCCTTACGATATAGGAACAATAATAGACACAGACGGAATTGCAATCCGCACCGGGCATCATTGCACACAGCCGATTATGCAGCGCTATAACCTACCCGCAACTGCGCGCGCTTCGTTCTCGTTCTACAACATCAAAGAGGAAATTGATAAACTTATTCTTGGAATTCATAAAGTAAAAAAAATGTTTGCATAATATGATTGACAAAGGAAAATTAGAACACGCAGTTATTTCGGTTCTCAAAACTTGTTTCGATCCGGAAATTCCTGTAGATATTTGGGAGCTTGGATTGATTTATGAAATTAAGATTG
>JBFLWC010000262.1:0-2011 GCA_040758415.1 Bacteroidota bacterium
TTAACTTTTCCAAAATTCAGATACGTAAGTAAAAATGATGCACCTGTTGAGGGCGTTCCCGGAACAATATCCTGGATAGGTGTGTTACCTCTTTTAATAACTCTTCTGCCAAGTGTTGCAATATTAACAAGCGGACTTAAAAAATTCTCGGAGATATTATAGTAAGCATTAGCGTCTACGTAAAGTTTATTTTCAATTACTCCTTTATAGCCAATCTCAAAAGAATTTATTGTTTCTACTTTTAGTTTTGGAATTTCTGTTCCATCGCTCAAAGTAAATCCTTCACCATCACCTAAGATTAATCCGCCAAAAAGATTTCCGCTTAAATTCAAAATTGTTGGTGCGGCAATACCTCTTCCAAAAGTAGCTCTAAATGTTCCAATATTACTAGAGAAAACAATACTGGCTTTAGGTACAAAATTAAATCCGTAGAGTTCGTGGTAATCGCCTCTGGCTGCAGCCAGAATCTTAAATCCGGAATTTCCAATTTCATATTCCAGTTGAGCATAAGGTCCATATTGATTTATAATAATAGGTCCATTTTTATCCAACAAATAGGTATTGTTGCTATTGGCATTATCCCTTTGCCATTGTAATCCCGTAATTAAATTAAGATTTCCAAAGGTTTGATTGTATTGAAACTCACCATTCCATCTTCTAGAAGCGTCTTCAAAAACAGCGCCCCTTGGTAAAGCTACACCTGCTGCTTTAGTTCCGAACCAGGCTTCTTTAAATGATCTGCTGCGTGCTTCTGAATCACTGAACCCGGCGTTAATAAAGCTAACATAATTTTGTGTTCGTTGATTCATAGCATAAGTATTGCTCGTCTTACTCCATGTATGATATAATTGAGCAAAAAGATTTTTCGAAACATACCTTCCCTGCAGATAATTAATTTGCCAATCCTTTATTTGATTTCTGCCTGCACTTGTTACTCCAATATTATTGTTATTGCTGCCTCCATAAGAAAGGATAAAGTCCGAAGATTTATCTATACTGTAGTAGAGAGCAGCTTCGCCCCTAATTGCATCAAATTTAGTATCGAGTTCCAATTCGCGATACCCTTTATTGCCCACATAAACAGTATCAGTATAATCAAACTCTCTTCCTCTTGAGTACTCCCCGCTTATCTTAAAAGCCAATTTATCATTGACAACCTGAGCATGTCTGAACCTTCCACTAAACACGTTCTGATTTCCGGCATTGATTGAAATTGTTGTTCCCTGTGAAAATCTTGGATCTTTTGTAATTGTATTAATTAAACCATTATGTGCGTTCGGTCCGTATAAAGCAGCAGCCGGTCCAAGAATTATTTCGACTCTGTCAATATCTTCTTTAACAACTGTGCTTAACGTTCCTAAAGGAAGTCCGGTTGCAATTAGTGTGGATAATCTGTTATCGTTCATCTGCAAATTTTTAGGATTAAATGCACTGTTAAAACCTCTCACATTTATTCCTGTGCCGATAACACCAGAGCGTACATAATCAACTCCTTTTTGTCTAGACAAAAGTTCTCCCGGACCAAAAGCGGCAAAATTTTCTATATCCTTTGAACTAAGGACATCAATTGTTGCCGGTGCTTCTGTAAGTTTTTCTTTTCTTCTTGATGCAGTAACTACAATTTGTTCGCCAAGAATACTAGTTTTATTTAGAGCGACTTCAATTTCCTTCGTTTCATTATCTGTAATATCAACTACAATTGAAGTTGAAGCATAACCAATAAAACTAACTACAACAGTGTGTTGCCCCGAAGTGACGGCAGCAATTGAGAAGTTACCGTTCACATCAGTTGCCGCCCCTTGATTTGTGCCTTTCAGAAGAACCGTAGCCCCGATAAGTGGTTCTCCTGTTTCTGCGTCTTTCACTTTCCCCTTCAGGTTACCCTGACCAGCATATACAATTGAGATGGAAGTTAAGAGGATAAGTACAAAAATTGTTAACTGTTTTTGCATAGCTACCTCCTTAAAAATTAGTGATGTGTTTAGTTATTTGTTTAGCGAGCCCTCTTTAT
>JBFLWC010000263.1:0-2758 GCA_040758415.1 Bacteroidota bacterium
TTTTTTAAATCAAAACCCCTACTCCGCTCTTTATTTTTTCTCGAAGTTCATCACCCATTGTTTTCAACTCGTCCATATTTGCAGTTTCTACTTTTCCTTTAAAAATTTTCACGCCATTAAAATCTTTTGGCGAAGAAATGATTGAATCGAGTCCGCCGAGTTTATTTTTTAATCTTAGTTCTGCTAATTCTTTCTCTAATTTTTTCTTCTCTTGATGCAATTCATTAATTCTCAATTCGTCATTCTCAATTCTCAATTGCAGTTCCATAATATATTTTTCAACGCCGGCGCCGGTAATTGCTTCTATTCTACGAACGCCGCTTGCGATTGATGATTCGTTTATAATTTTTAGCAGACCAATTTGCGAGCTGTTCTTTACATGCGTGCCGCCGCAAAATTCCATTGTGAAGTTGCCGAATTGAACCACGTTAACTTTATCGCCGTATTTATCGCCGAAGAACATCAGCGCGCCCATCTTTTTGGCTTGTTCAAATGGCATATCGCGGTGATGAATCAACTGCAGGTTCTCGCGTAGTTTTTCATTAACGAGCGATTCAATCGCTTCAATTTCTGATTTGCTGACTTTTTCAAAATGTGCAAAGTCGAAACGGAGGCGGTCCGGGCCAACATACGAACCGGCTTGCTGAACGTGTGTGCCAAGAATTTCTCTCAATGCTTTGTGCAAAAAATGCGTTGCAGAGTGATTGCGCATCGTATCCCATCTTCTATTTGTGTCAACTTCGGCAAGCACGGTTGTGCCGTTTACTAATTCTATCTTGCTCTCGTTTTCAACTATATGAATAGTTTGATTACCAATTTTTGTGAGATCAACAACACGCAAATGAGTATCGTTTATAATCAAATTTCCCCTGTCGCTAATCTGTCCGCCGGATTCAACGTAAAATGGTGTTCGGTCAAGAACAACAAAAGATCTATTGCCATCTTTTTTGTCTGTCTTTCCTTCTTGCAGGCTGCCAATAACTTTTGCTTCACTTTTCAATTCATCATAACCGAGAAACTCGGTTGGAGCCATTGACGATAAATTGAAATCACCAAGTTTATCAATGACGATATTAACCGTTGTTATTTTATCTTTTGTGGATTTACGTGCGCGTTCTTTTTGTTCATTCATCAATTCATTAAAGCGCTGCTCATTAATTGCAAATCCCTGTTCACGTGCCATTACTGCAGTAAGGTCAACCGGAAAGCCGTAAGTGTCGTATAGTTTAAACACATCATCGCCGGAAATAATTTTTTCATTCTTAGCGTTTAGTTTTTTTACAAGAGCATCGAACAATTCAATTCCGCGGTCGAGTGTTGTATTAAAACTTTCCTCTTCAGCTTTAATAATTCTCACAATGTTCGATCTGTTCGATTGAATTTCCGGAAAGACATGACTGAAATTTTCAATCACGGTTTGAACGAGTTTATAGAGAAAGGGTTCTTTCAAATTTATTTTTCTTCCGTAGCGAGCTGCGCGTCTCAGCAGGCGGCGCAAAACGTAACCGCGTCCTTCATTGCCCGGGATTGCACCATCGGCAATTGCAAACGTAAGCGTGCGTATGTGATCAGCAATTACACGCATCGCAATGTTTGTTTGTCCGGTCGGTGAATTATCATCTGCCGGAAGTTTGTAATCGTATTTAATGCTGGAAAGTTTTTCGATTGCATTTGTGATAAGTGTAAAAACATCCGTATCATAATTGGAATTTTTCTTTTGCAGCACTGCGCACACGCGCTCGAATCCCATGCCGGTATCAACATGCTTTGCCGGAAGTTCATGAAGAATTCCTTTTTCATCACGGTTGTATTGAATGAAAACAAGATTCCAAATCTCGATACATTCTGGCAGACCTGCGTTCACATATTTTGGGTTATCAAAATCATCGCCCAGGTTGATATGAATCTCCGAACAGGGACCGCACGGACCGGTTTCACCCATTTCCCAAAAATTATCCTTCTCGTCAAAAAGTAAAATATGTTGCGGATTTATACTGGTTTCGCTTTTCCAGAAATTGTATGCCTCTTCATCTGTTCGGTAAACTGTTGCCCATAATCTTTCTTTAGGAAGTTTCCAAACTTCGGTTAATAGTTCCCATGCCCAACGAATCGCTTCCCTTTTGTAATAACCTTCTCCGATCCCGTCTTCTGAATCGGGATCGCCAAAGCTCCAGTTGCCGAGCATCTCAAAAAAAGTGTGATGGTATGTATCGTGTCCAACTTCTTCGAGATCGTTGTGCTTGCCGGAAACACGAATACATTTTTGCGTATCTGCGGCGCGTCTATATTCTCGCATGCCGGTACCTAGAAAAACATCTTTGAATTGATTCATCCCGGCATTTGTAAAAAGGAGTGTCGGGTCGTCGTAAGGCACAACAGGAGCACTTGGTACAATTCTGTGTCCTTTGCTTTTGAAAAAGTCTAAGAACTGTTCTCGTATTTCGTTTGATGTCATAATTATTACAAATTATTTTTTTGTGGCGTGAATATAATAAAAATAGAGGTCAGCGGTCAGCTTTCAGTAAGCCAGCTGGCAGCTCGGTCTTGAACCATCAAATGTTTTACTGATAGCCGATAGCTGAGAGCTGACTGCTAATTGTTGTCTTGTAATTTTGCATTAGTAATTATACTTTTGATTGTAATTATTCTCAAAAATATTTGAGTAACAATTGAGCAAGTTCAAAGACTTATCGGATTTAGAATTAATGCAGGAGATAGCGCGCTTTGAATCCCGCGCGCTTGAAGAACTTTACGAAAG
>JBFLWC010000264.1:0-2020 GCA_040758415.1 Bacteroidota bacterium
ATGAAAGAAGTAAAAGCTGTGATTGGAGGTGAAGGAAGCGGCGGAATAATTTTGCCCGAAGTTGTTTTTGGAAGGGATGCGCTTGCAGGTACAGTCATTACACTTCAACATTTGCTTGAGTTTGGCGGGAAGATCAGTGAATTGAAAAAATCTTTACCACAATATTTTATTGCGAAGAAAAAGATTGTGCTTGATAAAACAAATCCTGATGATGTAATTCAATTGCTTGTAGAGAAATATAAATCGGAGCAAACTAATCTTGAAGATGGATTACGGATTGACTTCACCGACCACTGGGTGCATTTCCGAAAATCCAATACCGAACCAATTATACGCTGCATTGTTGAAGCCAGGACAAAAAAAGATGCCGAAGTTTTAGCGGAAAAATATTTTGGTGAAATTTATCTTCAAGATAATTTTTCAAAATAGGTAACCGGTAATTCTTTATCTTCGCCTTCAAAATATAATTCAACTGCCTCTTTAAGATTACTTATTGCTTCTTCAATTGTCTCACCGAAAGATGATACCTCTACATTGATGCAACGAGAAACGAAATACTTATCTTCTTTCCAAACAACATAATCTATTTCACGAGTTTTCATACCTTTCCCTTTTGATTCTACTAAAAATTATTTCTTTTAAGTAATACTTGCAAATTATCTTTGACGTTACACTAGTTCAGTTACACTAGTTCAGTGTACACTAGTTCAGTCTCGTGCGTTTAGCAAAATAACTCATCAATGCTTTATCAAACGATTGACTCGTGTCAATCAAGTTGTACTCAATTCCAAAATTCAAGCATTCGCTTTTTAGTTTATCTAAATATTCTTTCATTGCTTCCATGTATGCACGTTGTATTTGATGCGGCTGAGTTGTTATCTGTTCGCCGGTCTCAAGGTCAACAAAAATTGCATCACGGTCAAAACCAAAATTTTTTTCAATCGGGTCCAGTACTTGAAAAACTATTACTTCATTTTTTCTGTAATGAATATGTTTTAGCGCAGTAAGAATGGAATTAAGATCGTCAAAAAAATCAGAAATAATAATTGTGAGTCCACGCTTCTTAATTTTTTCTGCAACCGAATCCAAACATCTTGAAGTTGAAGTTGCGCCACGGGGCTTAATTTGATTTAACGCCGATAAAATTGTTTTGAGATAAACTCGGTTCGATTTTGGCGGAAAGTAGCTATGAATTTTATCAGAATAGATTGCAAGTCCAACAGAATCTTGTTGATCAATCATAACATAAGCAAGCGCAGCAGCAAGAGTAATAGCGTAATCTAACTTTGTAACTTTTGCCGTGTGTTTGTAATCCATAGATTTACTGGCATCAACAAAGATGTGTCCGATGAGATTTGTCTCTTCTTCAAACTGTTTAATAAAAAACTTTTCGCGTTTTGCGTAAACTTTCCAGTCTACATTCTTTAACTCATCGCCCTGCATATACGGGCGGTGTTCGCTGAACTCAACACTAAAACCGTGATACGGACTTCGGTGCAGACCAACCATAAAACCCTCTACAACTTCTCGCGCACGAAGTTCTAGTGTTTTTAGTTTGGAGATTACGACCGGGTCTAAAAATTTTTTGTAATCTTGAGTTTTAACAGCCACTATTTTTTTGCACTTTTGTTCTGAAGTATTTCTTCCGGAGTTTTACCGAGATTATTTATTTCTAATTGAACGGAATTTACAAGCTGACTTTTTGGATATTTTTTAAGGAATGTTTCATACGTTATTTTTGCCGAATCGAACTGGTTCAATTCGTTGGCTTGAATAAATCCCATTGTGAATAAAGCCGATTCCGCTTCGGGTTTGTCTTCAAATTCCTTTGTAACTCTTTTATAATAGCCAACAGCTTTTTTTAACGATTCTTCTTTTTGCAAATTTGGAATCAATATGCTGTGATAAATTTTTGCAGTCTCAAACAATCCTTTGCAAGCTAAATCGCTCTCAGGAAATTCCTTTGCGAGGAGTTCATATTCTTTTACGGCTTCAGTAAAATTTTTTGACTTTAATTTTT
>JBFLWC010000265.1:0-2664 GCA_040758415.1 Bacteroidota bacterium
AAAAAAATGGAAAAGTATTTTGAATAATCAGAATAAGCCGGAATTGCAGGCAACAGAGCCGGTGCATGCCGGACTCGCGGGGCAAGAAACAACTAATACACAGAATCCATTGCCGCAGCAACTTCAACAACAAAATCAACAAAAGAAACCATACAGACGATATTATAACAGAAAGAATTACAGGAGACAGAGCGATCAAAATCAAGCGAAGCAATCTATTCAGAACTTCAGCTTCAAAAAAGTTTCGATAGTAGTTCCCCTTTTTAATGAAGAAGAATCTCTGCGACCACTTTACAACGAGATAAAAAAACATCTTCGCACAATCTCTTCGGATTACGAAATTATTTTTGTAGACGACGGCAGCACGGACAAATCACTCAACGTTATAAAAGATATTGCACGTTACGACGGCAAAATTCGTTACTATAGCTTTCTTACAAACTACGGGAAATCAGCAGCACTTCAAGTTGCCTTTAAACATGTTACCGGCGATGCTGTAATTACAATGGATGCAGACCTTCAAGATGATCCGGGCGAGATTGCGAACCTTCTTAAAAAATTGGAGGAAGGTTTCGATTTGGTTTCCGGCTGGAAGAAAAGAAGGTTCGACCCGATAATAAAAAAATCCTCTTCGAGATTTTTTAATTACGTTACGCGTTTATTCACGCGCGTAAAAATTCATGATTTCAACTGCGGACTGAAAGCATACCGCAAACAAGTTGTGCAAAGCATAAATGTATACGGAGAGCTGCACAGATACATTCCCGTGCTTGCCGATTGGAAAGGTTTTACAGTTTCAGAAATTATTGTTAAACATCATCCCCGCCGGTATGGAAAGACAAAATTTGGCATCACACGCTTCTTCAAAGGTTTTGTTGATTTGATAACAGTTATCTTCACAACGCGTTACATCAAACGCCCGATGCACCTTTTTGGTTTTGTTGGATTTCTTACAGCAATTGCAGGGTTTATCATAAGTGCCTATCTCACTTTTGAAAAATTATTTTTTGGAATTGGAATTGGCAATCGTCCGTTGTTATTTCTTGGCATTCTTTTAATTATTGTTGGTGTGCAATTTTTTGCTATCGGTCTGCTTGGCGAAATTCTTGTGCATAACTTTCAGGATGAAGAAGAATACGTTATCAAAGAGAAGAAGTAAATGGCTGTTAGCATTTAGCTGTTAGCGGTCAGTATTCGGCTAATGCAAAAACTCGATGCCGAACAAAAAATTCCACCCTGCAAATGTGTAATTGTTATAAACAAGGTTGTTACGGAAGTATCCGCTTTTTAAGTAAAGCTCTAATGAACCTGTAAGTTCGTAACCGATCTTAAGACTAATATTGTTTTCCAAATTAAAGGGTGAGTAAAGAATATTTATTGTTTTTGAATCATTCCCAGCTTTAATGTTACGCCAGAAATAATCAATCAATAAAAAGGTTGAGAAACCCGAAAACAAAAACTTTCCGGCAACAAGTCTAACCCAATGTTCGTAAGATATTGGTTTTGCTTTATCCGAAAAATGAAATAGAAATCTATACTGACCGTTAACTACAAAATCTTTCAGATAATGGATTTCGAGTTTGGGACCAATCCTGACACCTCCGTTCGATTCCTTTCTCTTGTTATAATTTACAATCGTTTCTCCTTCAATAAGAAATTTTTCGATGTACAGTCCGTAACCGGTTTTGAAGAATGAACTAAAAACGTCATGGACTTTTCCTTCTAAAAAAACAATATCGTGGTTTTGCTGAATAGACGAAGCAATATTTTGATATGCATAACCTAACACAACGGAAACCGGTGCGTTTTCAAACCAATAAAAAGTTGCGTTACCTTGAATGGAAAAAATATCGTAATCAATATCTATACTTCTGCCCGAGATTCGATTTAAATGTCTCGTGATACCGATACCCCAATCAAAATTTTCTTCACGACGGACAAGATCACCGCTCCCGCGAAATTTGAATGAAAACAATTCCTTATTCAAACCGAACCATTCTTGCCGCGTCTTCAATTCAAAAGATGCCTCTGTGTTTTCTTCTTTGAATTTATATCCGAGCTTTCCTTCGAGCGCAAAAAGCAGATCGTTTTCATTCGAGAGAAAATTTTCGATTGATCTGTAAAACCCCGATTCTAGATTTCCTCGAATAGTAAATTGCGCCGTTAGATTTGATGAGATCATTAATAATAAAACAGAGACATTTATAAGAAGCCGGCAAAATGAACAGTTCATTTACTGCTGCCGATTTTATTTGTAAGTACGATTTGATAATCGGTCAACCGTTTTTCAACTTCGGCAAGCAGTTCGTAATATTCTTGTAAAGAAATATTTTTCTTGACGGCATCAAACGAAAAACGGTCGGTAGTTTTAAGATTTGATTGCGTTTTGAAATCCAGCTGCTTTAATAGGTAGATATAAGTTTGCATTTGCGAAAGAATTCCTCCACCCTGATTAACTGAAGTTTTATCTCCATAATTTCCGCTGCTCAAAGGCGAAGATGTTGTAGTTGGTTCCGCGCTGCGCAATGAAATTGCAGTCTTGTCAATATTCGAACTGAACTCAACTTCCTCCAAGAACTTTCTGGTTTTTTTCTGCAAAGCAATAATACCGCTTATCTCTTCATTCTGTCTTTTTACCAGTTTTAGTCGGGTATTAACTTCTCC
>JBFLWC010000266.1:0-5069 GCA_040758415.1 Bacteroidota bacterium
AACAGAAGGGCTATGGAGATTTTTTTTAATTAAAAGAGAAGTTGCAAATAATGAGGAAAATCAAAATACAAGTAAAACTTCCAATCCAGGAGTTTTTTGAATCCGAATCTGCTTCCGGAATTTTATTGATAGCGGCTGCTGTAATTGCGCTCATTCTTGCCAACTCGCCTTTGAGTCAATATTATTTTACTCTTCTCAATATGCACATTACAGTTGCGCTTCCCTTTATTGAAATTAATAAATCACTACTTCATTGGATCAACGACGGGTTAATGGCAATTTTCTTTTTGCTCGTTGGTATGGAAATAAAACGCGAGTTAGTTCACGGTGAACTCTCGGGCTTTAAATCTGCTGCACTTCCAATTATTGCAGCAGTTGGTGGCGCTGTTATACCGGCAATAATTTATTTATCGTTGAACGCAGGAACTGCATACGAACGTGGATGGGGAATTCCGATGGCGACCGATATTGCATTTGCAGTCGGATTGTTAACTCTGCTCGGTAATCGGGTGCCTCTCTGGGCAAAAATATTTTTAACAGCGCTTGCTGTTGTAGATGATTTTCTTGCCGTTATTGTAATTGCAATTTTTTATACTGTTAATATAAGTTCAATTGCGCTGATGATTACGGCAATCTCAATCGTTATTCTCGCATTTCTAAATTGGAGAAAAGTTAATTCTCTTGTCCCCTATTTGTTGATGGGAATTATTTTATGGGCGGCGGTTTTGAAATCCGGTGTTCACGCTACAATTGCCGGGGTAATTCTTGGATTTATGATTCCGATTAAAAAAACTTTTCTTGATGAAGAACTGATTAACAACGCTGAGAAAAGTTTATCGCTGCTGAAAGAACTTTTTGTATCGAATGATAAGAAAAAGCAATTGAAAGAAGCTGCGCTCAACTATCTTGGTGATGTTGTTAAAAATTCCGAAGCGCCGCTGCACCGGCTTGAACACAAATTACACGGCTGGGTTGCCTTTTTGGTTATGCCTGTCTTTGCATTTGCAAATTCCGGTTTGGTTTTAAACGTGGACGTAATCTCGGAAGCTTTTTCTTCAACAATAACATGGGGAATAATTCTCGGTTTATTCTTCGGAAAGCAGCTCGGAATTTTTCTGCCGACAATTCTTCTAATCAAATTCGGCAGAACAAATTTGAGATTTGAGAAGAGAACAATCATAACAATTTACGGGCTGGCTATTCTTGGCGGAATTGGTTTTACAATGTCTCTTTTCATCTCGAGCTTGGCTTTTAAAGAAGCCGCTTACATTGAGAATGCAAAGATTGGAATTATTGTTGCTTCTTTGATTAGCGGAATTTGCGGGTATGCTTTGCTTAGAATTTTTTGTAAAGAATGACTGTTAGTTTGAATTTGGAAACGTTACTCTAAACGTTGTGCCTTTTCCTTTGGTGCTTGTTACTTTAATATCGGCGCCGTTGAGTTCGCAATATTTTTTTACGAGTGCAAGTCCTAAACCATTCCCCTCGAAGTTTCTTGTGTAACCTTTCTCTTCGCGTGTGAACGGCGTGAAAAGAAGAGGCATGTATTCATCTGCAATTCCTATTCCTGTATCGGCAACATCAACATATAAATTGTTGCGCGGGTCGCGGTTAATAGTTATCTCAACTTTTCCTTTTAGAGTGTACTTAATTGCGTTTTCAATCAGATGAAGAAAAATTTGGTTGATTGAATATTCATCTCCTTCAATCATGGTTTCTGTATTATTATTGTGTAATTCGAAAGAGATTTTTTTCTGGTTTGCAATTATCTGTAAGTTATGATGAAGTTTTTGGATAACGTCCTTAAAAATGTCAATCCGTTTTGGGCGATATGAATAGGAACCGGTTTGAAGTTCGGACATATTCAAAATGAGTTCAACCGTGCGCATTATTCTTTTTCCTTCTGTTTCGATTACATTAAATCCGTCGGCTAATTCATCGTCAACTTTATCTTGCAGTTCATCTTTCATCATCCCTGTAAAACTCAAGATCACATTCAATGGTGTGCGGATTTCATGAGACATCTGTGCGAGGAATTCCGACTTGAGCCGGTCTGATTGTTCGGCGCGGTCTTTGGCTTCGATAAGATCTTCTTCAATTTTCTTTTTATCGCTTATATCTTCAATTGTGCCTTCATAATACAAAATATTTCCGTCATCGTCCTTTACAGCACGGGCACTTTCGCGCGTATAAATTATTGTTCCATCTTTCTTTTTCCACTTCGACTCGAATCCAAATATTTTTCCACGTTCTTCCAGCTCATGCTGAAAAATATCTCTTGTTGTTGCATCTGCATACATATTGCTTGCGCCAATTTTGGCGATTTCATCTAAGGATTCATAACCGGCAATTTTAAGAAGAGTTGGGTTAGCCATCAAAATCTGTCCATCAGGAGTAGTACGGTAAATTCCAATCGTAGCATTTTCATAAAGACCACGGAACCGCAGTTCACTTTCGCCGAGAGCTTCTTCGGCTTTCTTGCGTTCTGTAATATCTTGTTTGATTGCTACAAAATAAATTATTTCTCCGGCTGTATTTTTTATAGGTGTTATTGTCATCTCTTCGGTATAAAGCGAGCCGTCTTTTCTTTTATTGATTATTTCTCCGCGCCAAAGTTCGCCGGAATTGATTTTACTCCACATGTATGCGTAATAACTATCGTTGTGCATACCGGATTTGAGTGCGTTTAGTTTTGTCCCGATCATTTCTTTTACAGAATAGCCGGTCATCTTTGCAAAAGCAGAGTTAGCCCAGAGCAGATTTCCTTCTTTATCAGTAATTACAATTCCGTTTGCCGCAGCTTCTAGCGCAGCGCCTTGAAGTGAAAGTTGATCTTCTACTGTTTTCTGTTCTGTGATATCTGTAATGAAACCTTCGAGCGCAATTAGTTCATCGTCCTTTTCAGAAAATATTTCAACGCCCTCTTCCCAAATCCATTTTTCGTAACCACCGGCGGTTTTAATTCTGTAAACAAGTTGATACCGTTTTTTTTCTTCAACGGCTTGCTGAATTTGTTCAAGAATTTTTTTCTTGTCCTCAGGATTAATCAAGTCGTAATAGGAAACGGTTTTGTTGTTGATCAAGTCCTCTGCTTTGTATCCTGTAACGTGCAAACATCTATCGCTTACATAATCGAGTTCCCACACTTGCCCTACTTTGCACCGGTAAACCATTCCGGGCAAATTTTGAATGAGCGTGTTTAGTTTGCGTTGACTTTCTTGAAGCGCCTCTTCAACTTTGGTTGTTCTGCGGGTCTTTTTTTCGATGTTAATACTTGTGTCTTCAATCTTGCGCAGTAAAACTGCTTTCTGTTTTTGCGACCTATAAAAAACAATTATTGAAATTATGCAGAGCATCAAACTTGCTGTTATTAGTGCAAACTGATTTATACGGAAAATTTTTACATACGTGCCGAGAATAACTTGCAGTTCTCTTTCCACATTGTTGCTTTGCTCTTCCAAATTTGAGTAAAGTGTTTCCCATTCGCTGCGAAGTTTAAGTGCATTTGTTGAATTCTTCGGGCTAATTTTACTCGAAAGCTCGCGGTAGCCAAGCAACAGCACTTGCAGCTTCTGAACCTCGAGCGAAAGTGATGCTGCGTTTAATGGAAGCGAGACAATGTTCATCCGTTCTTTTTCTTCAAGGATAATGTGTGTGTTAAACTCGGCGATGTCAAGATATGTCCGCGCCTGATTGATTGCTGCTTGCGAAGGATTATCCAGGTTTTTCAAAAATTCTATACGGGCTTTGAAAAGATTGTTTTTGATTTCTAATGAAGCATCAAAAAGAGTGGTGTAAAGAAAATTAATGCGGAGGCCGACAAACAATCCATAAAGTATTGCCAGCGCCACAAACAAACCGGCCGATAAAATTAGAAAGTAAACAGTTTTGTTTGATGACGAAATTTTTTCTTTATGGCTCATAATTCCGGTGGTTTATTTTTCGTTATCATTTCAAAAAAACGATTTGATCTAAATGAACACGGCTTTAACTTTGTTTTGATTCTAAGCGCGCAATCTCTGTTTTGATTTGATCTATCACTTCGGGATTGCTTATTTCGCCGTCAAGACTAAAAATGATAAAAACTTTTCCACCAAAGCGCCGGGTAAAATCATCAAAGCTTAATTTCATTCTTTCAGAAACAGAGTAATTGCCAAAATTTGACTTTGCTGTAACCGGCTTGATTTGAATACCAAATGCTTGTTTGCCTACCCAGCCAAGGTAATCAATATCGCCCGCATGATCCAATTCAGAGTCACTTGCTTCAAATCGAACTTCAGCCAATTTCTTTGCTAAATTATCTTCAACAACGGACTTTTCTCTAAGAAATCCATCGAATGTTCTGTTTATGGTGAGATTGAAAATATAGTCTATACAATCTTGTAATGTTAGTTGACTAAATGCTTCCGACCATTCTGGAATTACAATTGTTCTTATTCTCATGTATAGACGTTCACCAAGTTCTTCTAAATTCTTCTGTGTAATTTTAGTTTTTTCTTTACCATCGGTATATGCATTTTCAAAATACCATCTTTCCCACTCCTCAATAGTTTGGGGTTGACATTCTCTAATCAATGCCATAACTGCACCGACTTTATTGGGCCTTGAAAGTTGATATGTTTGGCAAGTATAGTTCAGAACTTTCTCTTTTTTACCAAAATCTTTTGAGTATAGTTTAGTATGCAAGGTTATGTTTCCTCAATTGTTCTTTAATAACCATATCACGTTCTTGAACTATTTTACTAAATTTATTGAAGTGGGCATATTTATTCTTAGTATCAACTTGTGCAAAGCCATTCTTAAGTATGTGTGCATTAATAAATGTTTTGTTTTCCAAATAGACATAACTATAAAGATTACCATCCTCATCATATTTCTCTTGATCGAATTTCAAATATATCTTGCAGTTTCTAAATTTCTCTTCAAGGAATTTAATTCCCTCATAATTTACATCCTCTCCTAGAATTTTCCAGTTTGATGGATAAGGATCAATTCCAATAAGGTTAACTCTAAGATCATTCTCTAATACTATTGTTTTAACTGATTCAACATATTTGACTTTGAATAGT
>JBFLWC010000267.1:0-3144 GCA_040758415.1 Bacteroidota bacterium
GCACGGTTATTTTATTTTGATCCGAGAAACATTTCAACCGCTCTGGCAGAAAAAAATTTTTACAGATAAAACAGAAATTACACTGCCTTATTCAAAAGATAATTACTTCTTTGCAGTTCAATCTGTTGATGAAGACGGGCATGAAAGTCTTCCTGTTTGGCCTGTTCCGATAAGGTAACCATCTAGTTTTGAATGTAAAATTTAGAAGGTGGAATGTAGAGTGTAGAATTAGTTGTGCCGGCGGGCAGGGTTTACGTTTAACGCTATGATTGAATTGGAGAATTTTTTGAAAAAAACATTATTAGCTTTATTTTAACAACCGAAATAAAAACTACATATTCAATGTTGTGTTCAGAAAATTCTTATCAAAAAAATCTTTTCAAAAATTTATTTCAACAAACCACATCTTATATCAAATCAAACGATCTTAAAGGAGGAGAAAATTAATGGGCTGGATTTGGAGAAGTTTGAATTCATCTATTGGTAAAAAGTTTGTGATGGCAATTACCGGTGTGGCTCTTATGCTTTTTTTAATTATTCATCTTGCTGGCAATTTGAGTTTGTACGGCGGTAAAGAGGCATTCAACGGATATGTGGAAAAACTTGCACTCGTTAAACCACTGATTAGAGTTATTGAAGTTGTTCTCGGTTTGGTTTTTGTCCTCCACATTTTTAATGGAACGCGTCTCTGGATAGAAAATAAGAAAGCAAGACCCCAGGGATACACTATTAACGGGTCGCCGAAGAACACAACAATTTTTTCCCGCTCGGCATTCATTACGGGAAGCATAACATTTATTTTTCTTGTTGTTCATCTTCAAACAATCTGGTACAAATTTAATTTTACCGGTACAGAGCTCGATCTTTATACAATCGTTACTACATGGTTTCAAGTATGGTGGTATTCGCTTCTTTATTTTATTGCGATGCTTCTGTTAGGATTTCATCTCAATCATGGTTTTCAAAGTGCATTTCAAACTTTCGGATGGAATCACAAAAAATATTTTCCGTTAATCAAAAAACTTGGAACAGCTTACGCGATGATTACAACAATCGGTTTCGGTTCAATTCCAGTTTATTTCTATTTTTTTTGGAGGTAAGTGATGATGAAATTAGATTCGAAAGTGCCGGCAGGTAAATTAGAAGAGAAGTGGACAAATCACAAATTCAATATGAAGCTTGTTAACCCGGCAAACAAACGCAAGTATGATATTATTGTTGTAGGAACAGGATTAGCCGGTGCATCTGCCGCAGCATCGTTAGGAGAACTTGGTTACAATGTGAAAGCATTCACATTTCATGACAGCGCACGCCGCGCGCACAGCATTGCAGCCCAGGGCGGAATCAATGCTGCAAAAAATTATCAGAACGACGGCGATTCTGTTTACAGATTATTTTACGATACTATCAAAGGAGGCGATTTCCGCGCACGCGAAGCAAATGTTTATCGTCTTGCTGAAGTTAGCAATAACATTATAGATCAATGTGTTGCACAGGGTGTTCCATTCGCGCGGGAATACGGCGGCTTGCTCGATAACAGATCATTCGGCGGCGCGCTTGTATCAAGAACATTTTATGCAAAGGGACAAACCGGACAACAGCTTTTACTTGGTGCTTACACCGCGATGAACCGCCAAATTAATCTTGGAACTGTAAAACTTTACACACGCCGCGAAATGCTCGACCTTGTTGTTGTTGACGGCGCTGCAAAAGGAATTGTTGTTAGGAATCTATTGACCGGAGAAATTGAAAAATATTCTGGACATGCAGTTCTTCTTGCAACAGGCGGATACTCGAACGTATTCTTCCTTTCAACCAATGCGATGAACTGTAACACAACGGCAATTTGGAGGGCACACAAACACGGTGCGCATTTTGCTAACCCGTGTTACACTCAAATTCACCCAACATGCCTGCCGGTTCACGGGGAGAACCAATCGAAGTTGACATTGATGAGCGAAAGTTTGCGTAACGATGGACGTATTTGGGTTTCCAAATTTAAACATGATATGCGCAATCCGAACGATATACCGGAAGAAGAGCGGGATTATTATCTTGAAAGAAAATATCCAACTTACGGCAATTTAAGTCCGCGCGATATTTCTTCGCGTGCAGCAAAAGAAGCATACGATGACGGACGCGGAGCGCAAGGACAGGAAGCAGTTTATCTCGATTTCAAAGATGCAATTAATCGTCTTGGCAAAAAAGTTATTGAAGAACGCTACGGCAATCTGTTCGAGATTTATCAAACAATAACTGGAGACAATCCATACGAATCGCCAATGAAGATTTACCCTGCGCCTCACTATACAATGGGCGGCTTATGGGTTGATTATAATTTGATGAGTACAGTTCCTGGATTATTTGTTGCCGGAGAGGCAAACTTTTCAGATCACGGTGCAAACCGTCTGGGCGCCAGCGCACTTATGCAGGGTTTGGCTGATGGTTATTTTATTATTCCTTATACAATTGGAAATTATCTTGCAGGAGATAAACCAGCACTTGTTAAAAGCGATCATGCTGAATTCGATAAAGTGAAAAAAGAAATTGAAGAGACAACCGCAAAACTTCTTTCGATAAAAGGAAAAAGAACAGTTGATGATATTCATAAACAACTTGGCAGAATAATGTGGAATAAAGTTGGAATGGGACGAAATGAAAAAGGATTGAAAGAAGCGATCGAAGAAATTCGTGAACTGCGTGCTGAATTTTGGAAAAACGTAAATGTTGTTGGAAGTTCGAGAGATGTTAATCAATGTCTTGAACGCGCCGGACGACTTGCCGATTACCTTGAACTTGGCGAATTGATGGCGGTAGATGCTCTTCATCGCAACGAATCCTGCGGCGGACATTTTAGAGAAGAATATCAAACCGAAGAAGGAGAGGCATTGAGAAACGATGAAGAGTTCACTTACGTTGCAGCGTGGGAATACAAAGAAGCAGGGAAGTGGAATCTCAACAAAGAACCGCTGGAATTTGAAAGTGTGAAATTAGCAACGAGGAGCTATAAGTAAGAATTGATAATTGATAATTGCGAATTGATAATTGCGAACCTGTATGCCCTGCCTACCTGCCTGCCGGACAGGCATGCGACAGGCAATATTGAGAATGATGGTTATTAATTTCAAAAAAATTTTTGAATAA
>JBFLWC010000268.1:0-2865 GCA_040758415.1 Bacteroidota bacterium
AAACCTTTCTTGTTAATTACACCAAGTTGCACAAAGTGCACACAGTCTGCCCAGTGTGGTATCCAATTAGTGGTTCTGCAACACCCTCAACAGGCAGGCGTACAACTTCGTACTTTTTATTTCTGATTTCTTATTCCTTCGCGGTTTTATTAATTTCTCGTCTACTTTTTTGAATGATATGAACGGAAACGTTGACAATAAAATAATAATCAAAGGCGCACGCCAGCACAATCTAAAAAACATTTCTTTAGAAATTCCACGCAACAAACTTGTTGTGATTACAGGCGTCAGCGGCAGCGGAAAATCTTCGTTGGTATTCGATACAATTTACGCAGAAGGGCAAAGGCGTTATGTAGAAAGTCTTTCCTCTTATGCACGGCAGTTCCTTGAGCGAATGAATAAACCCGAAGTAGATTTTATTTTTGGAATTTCTCCCGCAGTTGCAATTGAACAAAAGACCGGCGCAAGAAATCCCCGTTCAACCGTTGGCACAACAACAGAGATTTACGACTTCTTACGGTTGCTCTTTGCCCGCATCGGAAAAACAATTTGCTTTAACTGCGGCAACACTGTGAAGAAAGACACAGTTGCAACGGTTTCTGATTGGCTGGAAAATCAAAACGAAGAAGAAAAATTTTATCTTGGTTTCCCAATTCACGCACACGAAGGAAGAACGATCAAAGAAGAAGTTGATCTGTTGAGAAAAAAAGGTTTCTTCAGAATATTTGTAAAGGATGGGTTGATTGATCTCAACGAAACAAAAACAGTTCCGAAATCAAAGCAAGATATAATAGTTGTTCTCGACCGCTTCAAAATAAAAAAAGGAAAAGTTAGAGAATCGCTCGCAGAATCAATTGAAGCTTCCTTCAGAGAAGGCGAAGGAAGGGCTACAGTAGTAAATGCAGAGACAAATGAAATAAAACAGTTTACAAAATTTTATGAATGCTGCGGAATTCGTTACGAAGAACCCGAACCGCGGTTTTTCTCGTTCAACAATCCCTTCGGCGCATGTCCCGTTTGCCAGGGTTTTGGTAAAACAATTGGTTACGAAATGGATCTCATCGTCCCAAATCCAAAACTAAGTTTGATGGAGGGTGCAATAACGCCGTGGCGGACTGTTAAGCACAGCAAATACCTGCGCGATCTAATCCGCAACAATAATAATAGAATTCCGCTAAACGTTCCTTTCAAAGATTTATCGGCAGAACAAGTTGCTCTCGTCAAAGAAGGTTTCAAAGGATTCGACGGTATAAACGGATTCTTCAAACATCTTGAAGAAAAAACTTACAAGATGGGAATCCGGATTTTGTTGAGTAAGTATCGTGGTTACACAACTTGTGCTGCGTGCCGCGGCTCGAGATTGAGGCGCGAGGCGCTTCAAGTTAAGATTGACGGTTTATCAATTCATGATATTGTGATGATGTCAATTGAACAAGCGGGTGAATTTTTCAAATCATTCAAGCTCGATGACTACGAAAAAGCAATCGGGCAAAGAATTTATGAGGAGATTGTAAAACGCCTCACTTTTTTGAATGATGTTGGGCTGGGTTATCTCACACTCGATCGTTTAAGCAGCACACTTTCGGGCGGCGAAACCCAAAGAATAAATCTTGCTACCTCGCTTGGCTCTGCATTGATGGGAACGCTTTATGTTCTTGACGAGCCGTCAATCGGTTTGCATCCGCGCGATAATTTGCGGCTTATAAAAATTTTGAAATCGCTTCGGGACCTCGGCAATACTGTTATTGTTGTAGAACACGATCCGGAAATGATGAAGGAATCGGATCTAATTTTTGATATGGGTCCTCATGCCGGCATACACGGTGGAGAAATTGTTGCAAGTGGAACCTGCAGCGAGATAATGAAGAATGATAAATCGCTCACAGGAAAATATCTTTCCGGCAAGCTTAAAATACATGTTCCGGAATTACGCAACGTAAAGAAAACCGAAGAGATAAAGATCATCGGTGCCAGAGAGAACAACCTTAAAAATATAACGGTCGGTTTTCCTCTCAAAAAATTTGTTGTTGTAACAGGTGTTAGCGGATCGGGCAAATCAACTTTGGTTCACGATATCCTTTACGGGGGAGTTGTAAAAATGAACGGCGGCAACCCGCTCAAAATAGGGAAGTATGACTCCATTGAAGGTTCGCGTTACATTGATGAAATTGAGATTGTTGATCAAACACCTATAGGAAAGTCGCCGCGTTCAAATCCAATCAGCTACGTAAAAGGATATGAACTAATCCGCGAGCTTTTTGCAGCAACGCCTCAAGCACGCGCCCGTGGATATAAACCCGGGTATTTTTCTTTTAATGTTCCCGGTGGAAGATGCGAAACCTGCCAGGGCGAAGGATTTGTAAAAATTGAGATGCAATTCCTTGCCGATCTCTTTCTTGAATGCGACGATTGTAAAAGCACCCGGTTCAAAAAAGAAGTTAGAGAAATTACTTACCGCAGTAAAAATATTGTTGATGTTCTTGATATGACGGTTGATGAAGCTGCGGCGTTTTTTATAAACAATAAAAAGATTCTTTCCATTCTTCAGGTGCTTTCTGATGTTGGTCTCGGTTATATTAAACTTGGGCAGCCCTCTACAACACTTTCCGGCGGAGAAGCGCAGCGTGTTAAACTTGCATTGCATCTTTCCCAGCAAAAGAAAAATCAACACATACTTTTTATTTTTGATGAACCAACAACCGGCTTACACTTTGACGATATCAGCAAACTCTTAAAATGTTTTCAGATGCTGATTGAGAATAAAAATTCTGTCGTCATTATCGAACACAATCTAGATATCATCAAATGCGCAGATTATATAATTGATTTGGGGCCAGAAGCCGGCGATAAAGGAGGCGAAATTGT
>JBFLWC010000269.1:0-2324 GCA_040758415.1 Bacteroidota bacterium
GTATTGTAAAAACGATTACCGATTTGATTGATAATCTTACTACTACAGATGAAGAGCGTGGAAAGTTGCAAAATGAGTTAACTAAAATTGAAAATGAATTTTTAGGGAAAGCTTTAGAATACGAAGCAAAGCTTCTTGATTCTCAAAGTAGAATTGTAGAGGCAGAAGCAAAAGGGCAAAGCTGGCTGCAAAGGAATTGGCGGCCAATTACGATGCTCACTTTCCTTATACTTGTAGTATGTGATTCATTCGGTTGGTTGGCATTTAGATTAAGTGGCGAAGCATGGACTTTATTACAAATTGGATTGGGCGGTTATGTAGTTGGAAGAACCGGTGAAAAAATTGTTGAGAAGATTAGAAAATAATTACTAGACGAACTTCCGAAATAGTGGAACTGTTAGTAAAAATTTATTGTAAAATATCTTGACTAATTGGCGATTATAAACTATTATTCAACAGCAAAAGTTTTTAAATACCTTATTTGATTAGCGGATGTTGGCATGTGTCGATGATCCGCTTTTTTTATTTGAATTTTATCTTCCATGTGCTGAAATACGAGGGGGTATTTACAGTATAATTTCCAGCTAGAGAACTTCTATTTATCTTTTTTCTGATCTCATCTACAACAATTTCTTTCCTTTTATTCGGTTGAATTAGTCCGGCGGAAATTTTGAAATCATATAAAATTGAGCCGAGCAAAATATCTACGAGCTGAATGAGTAGATGAGAATGAGACTCGAGCCGCGTGATATTAAAAATAGATTTGGAGTAAGCTTCCTCTAGCAATCTCTTTTTCAATTTCCGTTTGATTGTTTGTTCAAAAGTTTCACCGAAATCATGAGGAACATATAGATAATCCGGCAGCAAACAGATTTGAGAATTATTAAGGTTGCGAAGCAACCCGGCTATAAGTGTGGAGAAGAAACCGGAATACATGTCCCAGGTATTTGAGAATTTAGGACTCGGATTAAAATTAGGGTCTTCTCTATCAACTATTATTGCGGAAAATTTAACAGCAGGCAAAGTGAAATAATTTCGAACCAGTTCTTGATAGACGGAATTATTAAGTGAGTTTATGTTTGTGAACTTCAATTCGAAGGGCAATTGCTGCGAAGAAAATTTTGCAAGCTTATTGTATTCATTATTCTGCAGGTATTCGGCTATAGTTTTCTCGCGTTGATTTTTTGAAAGCGTTCGTATTTTGTCAAATGAGGTTTGGACAGTAGTATAAAGATTTTCCGGTTCAGAAAGAGCAAGAACACCGATACCAAAATATCGATCACTGATCAAAGTACCGGATTCATCTGCAAATACAAAGTAGTGGGGCATATATTATTGATCAAGGAGTAGAGCTTAAATACCAAATATAATGTTGGCAGATACTATATTTATCTGCCGTTAATCTACGAACAATTCTTTCCCAAACAAAAATAATTATTGATTTGTGAGTGCCCTCGGCTATTGTATTTTGCTATCAATTGTTCTCATTGGGCAGTAATTCATTAGTATCAATGAATTCAAAGGCGTTATCCAACACAACCCGAAGATCAAATATATCTTCGTTAATGTATCGCTTTGTAGTATTAAAAGAAGCATGACCTAAAGCATAAGAAACGAGCAATGGGTTCATAGTTTTTTGATAAAGTTGCGATGCATAAGCTGCGCGGAAAGAATGAAGGGTCAGATTTTTTCTTATTCCGGAAATCGTTTTCCATTTCTCAAATATGTTCGATGCTTGGCGGGATGATAGGAAAGAATCTGCTTGCTTACCGGGGAAAAGAGGTAAACATGGTTCACCGGTAACATTAGAGCGAATAGCATCGATGTATTTATCTAAAATTTCCGATAATACTAAGGGAATCATTTGATATTTTTTTGAAGCACGTTTTGCTTGTGGTAAATGAATTATTCTTGATTGACTATCATAGTCAGAAATTCTAAGCGAGAGAGCTTCTGATTTTCTTATACCGGAGAAAGCAAGAACAGCAAAGAAAGTTTTATCTCGCTGTGAATATCTGTCGGATGATTTTGATATTGTATTCAGTAAGACAGAAATTTCTTGTTGAGAAATTGCCGGTGTTTGATGTGAAGTGGCTTTTACCAAACGAATTTCTTTAGACAAATCAACTTTGATATATTTTTTAGTGAAACACCAATGAAAGAAAGATCGGTAAGAACTTTTCATTCTGTTGAGCGTTGCATTGGAGAGACAGCGATTTTTTATATTTTTATGGAATGTGGAGAGGAAGCAGTTTAGAAGTTCTTCTGTAAGATGACACAACTGAATGTTGCCAATTTTATTTAACAAGCAGTGAAGATCCCGG
>JBFLWC010000270.1:0-2450 GCA_040758415.1 Bacteroidota bacterium
TGGTTAGAAGAAAATATGCTGCCGTTCTATCCGCTTGGTGATCTTAAAGTTCCTAAACCAGAAAAGGGAGAATAATTATGCAGGAAGAAATAATCATTGCAGGATTTGGCGGGCAGGGTGTTTTGTCAATGGGACAAATTTTATGTTACAGCGGCGTTATGGAAAATAAAGAAGTCAGCTGGATGCCGTCATACGGTCCGGAGATGCGCGGAGGTACGGCAAATTGTATTGCGATTATAAGCGATTCAAAAATCAGTTCTCCGATAGTTACAAAATTCGATACAGTTATTGCGCTCAACCAGCCATCGTTGGATAAATTTGAATCTGCTGTCAAACCCGGCGGACTTCTTATATACGAAGCAAGTACAATTTTGAATCCTCCGAAGAGAACTGATATTGATATTCTTGCTATTGAAGCCGCAAACGAAGCAGCGCAATTGAAAAACTCAAAAGTGATGAATATGATTGTACTTGGTGCGTTCCTGCAGAAGAAGCCGATCATCAAAATGGAAAATATTATAGAAGGGATTAGAAAAGTTCTTCCGGAAAGATATCATCATCTCATTCCGCTAAACAAACAAGCACTTGAAAAGGGAATGGAGCTTGCTGAAAAGATGGCAGAAACTGTGTAGGTTTATGAAGAGTTTGGGTATGACTCGGCTCAACAACATTTACACATAACTCTTTCTGATATTATTGACTCATTCAAATTGGCAGTATCAAAAAAGATTCTTGAAAAAGGCTATTCTAATTTTTCAGGGCAGCACTGTTTTTACTACAGAATTTTTCGAGATGAAAAAGAATTAATTGAACTTGTATTAATCAAATAGAGAAAAATTTTTCAATCCGCCAACTGGCGGATTTCTTTGTGCATTTTTGCAATTTCTTACACATCGGCAATATTTGTATTTCCGTTTTTTCATCTATAACAGGCAAAACAAAATTTTTCTGTAAGAATGGAATTGGAACCGATAAAATTAGCTAATCCGCCAGAGTCGTAGAAAAGCGCAACGTCATATTTTGTGCTTTGCTTTGGATTTTGGATTTCGTTCCGCCTAAAGCGGATCGTATTCCGTACATCCGCAAAAGATTGACATAACACTAATTTTGATAAAGTTGAATCCCGCATAACCTCTCTTTATATTTCCATCGCAAAAAATAAAAGGGAATTATGACTTCTGAAATTATTACTCATACAAGTTTTGCTGGTCTAAAATTATTTAAGCGCGGTAAAGTGCGCGATGTCTACGAAGTCGGCACTTATTATTTAATCGTTTCCACAGATCGTCTTTCTGCGTTCGACGTAATTATGAATGAAGGAATTCCATTAAAAGGAAAGATCCTTAATAAGATTTCCCAATTCTGGTTTGACTACACAAAAGAAGATATTCAAAATCATTTAATAACTATGAATGTGGATGAATATCCGGCTGAGTGCAAACCCTACAAAGATATTTTGCGCGGCCGCTCTATGCTTGTAAAAAAAACCGAGTTGATTCCGATCGAATGTATTGTGCGCGGATACATCACGGGTTCCGGATTGATTGATTATCAAAAGACAGGAATGATATGCGGAATTGAATTGCCGGAAGGATTGGTAGAATCAGAAAAACTACCGGAGCCAATTTTTACACCGTCAACTAAAGCCGATATTGGTCTGCACGATGAAAATATTTCTGCTGATGAAGCAATCAATATAATCGGCAAAGATGCTTTCGAGTTTATAAAAAATGCATCTGTAGAAATATATTCCAAAGCAGCCGGCTTTGCGCTCCAAAAAGGAATTATTATTGCAGATACAAAAATGGAATTCGGCTACTTAGACGGAAAAATTATTTTGATTGATGAACTGCTCACGCCGGATTCATCGCGCTTTTGGCCTTTAGATGAATACGAAAAAGGACGAATGCAAAACAGTTTCGACAAACAATACGTCCGTAATTATCTTCTTTCAATTAACTTCAATAAAAAGCCGCCGGCACCACCGCTGCCCCAGGAAGTAATTTTGAGTACAAGCAAAAAATATAGGGAGGCGCTGCATAAATTGACGGGGGAAGTTATTGAAGAATGATTCCCGTTCAAATTAAAGTAGTAGATAAAAAATATCTGTTTGTGAAATGGAATGACGAGTCTGAAACGCAAATCAAACTTGCAAATCTTAGAAGAGATTGCCCTTGCGCAGTTTGCGCAACCGAACGAACTGAACGCGGCGAGAAATACATCCCCATTTATTCCGATTTGCAATTAACAATAAAAAACATTCATACAGTTGGCAGCTACGCCATTGGAATAGTTTGGTCAGATGATCACAACACCGGCATTTATGATTTTGATTATCTAAAAAAAATATCTAACACTTGAATTAGAAAATAAATCCAACTTATGATTCTTCCGAATCAACTAACTGTTTTGAGAATTATATTAACACCGGTTTTTCTTTTGCTCTTTCT
>JBFLWC010000271.1:0-2470 GCA_040758415.1 Bacteroidota bacterium
CTTTTCCTTTGTTGCATTTTTTTGCTAACAAAACTGTCATTATACCGATGTTGGCGCCAATATCCAAAACAATTGAATCATTGGATAGGTGATTAAGTAGTTCAAGGAAAACGCCTTCTTTTTTATCGTACTTTAATGTGAAAATTTTGAATATAGAGAATACAAAAAGATATCCCCTGAATCCTAATAATTTTTGCAGTACACATTTAATTTTGTTTTTCATTTGATAGATAAATGCAATTGGATATTATATAAGGACTTTAATGCTATCAAGGACTTTGTTAGGGTAAAGATACTGCATACAATTATTCTCACATGTAGGCGTGTAATAACAGTTGCAATCAAAATCCGGTTCCAATATCTCACCCCTGCCGTATAAGTAAAATTCATTCCTGTTAAAAATATTATTAAACAGAACCAGTTTTTTCTTAAGTCCTATTGCCAAATGCATTCCCATTGTTACGGCTGTTACAACAAGGTCGCAATTGTTCATTAGATTAATAAATACCTGTAAAGAAAAATGACCAAAATATTTAGCACCGCTTTCTTTTTGTATAAATTTATTCTTTTCATCTTCCTGCTCACCACCGAGAAGAATAACCTCATAATTCTCTTGCAATAGTTTTTTGGCAAGTTCAATCCAATACTCTGTTGGCCATAACCGGGAAGTCCATTTACCTCCGCAACCAGTATTTAATCCGATTACCTTTTTGTTTTTATCGATATCGAATTTAGAATCGTTTTCGTGAACATCTAAAATATATTCCTCACCGTTAAATTCGTATCCGCAGATCTCAAAGATTTCCTTCATATAATTTTTTTTGTTCTCTTTATTTACATCATCAAATAATCCAGTAAGCCATTTATGATTTTCTGCATCTGTGCCTATCGGTTTTGCATGTCCAAAATTGTCTATTGTAAACCCAGATTTTCTTTTAGCTTTAATGGAATGTGTTAGTGATATTGCAATCGGGTCTTTGTCAAGATTTATCAGCCAATCGAATTCGATATTTTTTAATAATTCTATATTTTCAGTTGTTGGGGAAAGTATTCTGTTTATCCAATTATTGCTTAGAATATCCGGAGTGTAAGAAAGCCAGTAAATGTAAACATTACTGTTTTCTTGACGAATCTTTCTGAGCAAGGGAGTAGTTCTAATAACATCGCCGATAGCACCTAATTTAATTACCAAAATGTTCTGGGAGATTCTTTGATAGTAATTGCATTCTTCACAATGAACCTTATGTTCTTTGTGAGGTTTGCATGGAATATCGCCCTTAAAGTGAGAGCAGTCTGTTTTAACAATCATATAGGTGAGTAGTTTTTATTTTATTAACTGAATCCTACGAAAACTGTTTAGCATTTATAATTTTATAAGGGTCGGGGATAAAATAACACGACCGAATTTTGTAAAAGCCCTTCCCTTGGAGAAAGTCGCTAGACTCCGTAGAATCTAGAAGGGTCCATCAGACTCTTCAGAGTCTGGTGACCATTAGATTCTACGAAATCTAACGATCTATCGGACTCGAGTCGTCAGACTTCGACCCGCTTTGACGAGCGCCCGCCTCGCAGGTTGTTGCATAAGTAATTTTTCAAATATGAAATCCGCGTAAACCTGCCTGCTGTCAGGCAAGTCTGTTATAATCTATGCCATCCGCGTGCTATTTTAAAAAGATAATTACTTATGCAATAGTCTGCACAGTGAGCAAACCCTGTCGAGGTTACGATGGGCTTTTAATTTTGCGGACAATAATAATCAAATTGTAAAACTTATGCTATTTTTCTTATTTTTTGTCATCAGAAAATAAGTTCGAGTAGTTGAAAAGTTTTATTTAGCACGGAAAAAAATTTAGTGAAGCTATTAATCATAACACCTCGAATTCCTTACCCCCCATTCCGTGGTGATAAGCTAAAGATTTTTAATCTCGCAAAAGTTTTAGCCAAGACAAATTCGGTTACGATTCTCACGTTTCATGAAAGCAGAAAAAATCTTGCGAACATTCAAAGCTTAGAAGAGTTTGGAATAAATGTTAAGTCGGTTTGGCTTCCCGTTGTTGATTCTTTGTGGAATATGATCAAAGCTGTATTTTCCAAACTCCCGTTTCAAGTCGCGTACTTTTCTTCTAAGAAAATGGAAGATGAAATAAATGCCCTTGTGAAAAAAAATGATTTTGATGTGATTTATTTTCACTTGATTAGAAGCGCGCAATACTATGATACGGTTGCTAAGTCAAGTGCTCTTAAAGTACTAGACTTTACTGATGCCGTTTCCCTTTACCTTTCGCGTTTTGCAGAAGTAACAAAAAATCCTTTTAAGAAAATTGCGCTTAGATTGGAGTTAAGACGGGTAGAAAAATATGAAACTGTTGGACAGAAGTTTGACACTCTTTTTATCTGTTCCGAAAAAGATAAAGAATATTTATCAGATAAAAATCTTCACAAAAATATTCAGTATCTCCGCAACGGATTT
>JBFLWC010000272.1:0-2269 GCA_040758415.1 Bacteroidota bacterium
ACATTACAGTTGAAGGAAGTACAGCCGGTACAACTACTAATGAGGACGGCTACTTTGTTCTTGAAGGAAAGTTTAACACAGGCGCATCTCTAATCTTTAGTCACATCGGATTTCAGACCCGTAAAATTAGTGTAAGCGAATTTATCAGCGGTATAACCAAAGAAATATTTTTAGAAAGCAAAATTATAACCAGCCAAACAATACTTGTGCGCGGAAGTATTGGAAAGACCGGCACAACACCCATTACATTTTCTAAAATTGATCGTGCAGAAATTAAACAAACTTACACAAATCAAGACATCCCCGAGGTTTTGAGTTACCTGCCGTCCGTTACATTTTATTCCGAAAATGGAAATGGTATTGGCTATAATTATCTGAGCATTCGCGGCTTCGACCAGAGGAGAATTTCGGTTGCCATAAATGGAATTCCGCAAAACGACCCTGAAGATAATAATGTGTACTGGATTGATTTCCCGGACCTTCTTGAAAGCACTGAATTCATTCAGGTGCAAAGAGGCGCGGGGTCGGGCATAATCGGTTATCCGGCTGTTGGCGGTTCGATCAATATCATTACATCAACATTTTCAGATAAACCGAGAACCGAATTTTTAACTTCGTTTGGAAGCTACAACACGAGAAAATATTCTGCACAATATGCGAGTGGAATTTTTCTGAATAAATATTCTTTCTACGCACGACTTTCTCAAACATTAAGCAGCGGCTATCGGAATTCGAGCTGGACAGATTTGAAATCATTTTACGCAAGTGCTGTAAGGTATGATGAAAACTTAACAACACAACTAAATATTTACGGCGGGCCTATTAAAGATGGATTAGCTTACACGGGTCTGCCAAAGTTTGCGGCAAAAGATAAAAATTTGCGCAGAGCCAACTACTCGTATTGGGAAGCAGATGATAAAAAATTAACTTACACAACAGAACGCCGCCCGGATGAAATAGAAAATTTTTCTCAGCCGCACTTTGAACTCTTGAACGAATTAAAACTCAGTGATAAAGTTTCGGTCAACTCGGCTCTGTTTTATCTTCTTGGCAAAGGTTTTTTTGATTATGACGGTTCTTGGGCAGATACAAATTATTTTAGATTAACCCGGAGTTTTGGTTTTAATCCAACACAGAATCCAGAGAACGCATTGATTCGTGCAATGGTTGAGAATAGGCAATGGGGATGGATCCCGCGTTTAAGTGTGAAACATAATAACGGCGAACTGATTATTGGCGGCGAAATGAGAATTCACCGGTCGGTACATTGGGGAAGCATAAAATCTGCAGATAATCTTCCCGCCGGATTCTATAATGATTTTAGATATTACTACTATGAAGGTGCGAAAGATATTTTTAGTTTCTACGCACACGAAAATTATACATTGAATGAACGTATTAACTTTTTATTAGAAACACAGATTGCATATTTCCGCTACGGGCTTTCTAACGAAAGATTTCTGAATAACCAATTTGATGTGAAAGGTCTCTTCTTCAACCCCAGAATAGGAATGAATTATAAGTTTACACCCGACTTAAGTTTTTATTTTTCATTAGCCAGGGTTTCGCGCGAGCCGCGCTTAAAAAATTATTACGATGCTGCCGAATCAAGCGGCGGCGCAACCCCGCAATTTGAAGTATCTTCTTCCGGCATTTATAATTTTTCCAATCCTTTAGTCAAACCGGAAACTATGAACAATTTTGAATTAGGTACTTCTTTCACAAAGGGGAAGATGAATTTATCATTCAATTTTTTCTATATGCTTTTCAGCAACGAGATTGTTAAGAAAGGACAGGTTGATAGATTCGGTCAGCCGGTTACAGGAAATATGGACCGGACAATTCATTATGGCTTTGAGGCAGCAAGCGGTTTTAAATTTTGGGATTTGTGGGAAATTGTAATGAACGCTTCGCTTTCGAATAATTATATTAGCGAAGGAAATACTTTTATTAAGTTTAAAAACCCTGCAACCGGTAAAAAGGAAGTTGCTAAAGTTGATTTAGCTGGAAATCGAATTAGCGGTTTTCCCAATATCACTTTTAACGCAATTATAAAATTCGATTACGAAAATTTCTTTGCACAAATTAACGCAAAATATGTCGGAGATTTTTACACAGATAATTACGGCACAAATTTAGGCGTACTAGCTAAAAAATACCCCGGAATAACCGATTACACTGATAATAAAGTGGACGCGTATTTTGTTGCTAATTTTTTTGCAGCGTATAATTTGCCTTTGGAGAGATTTGCTAAAAATGTGCGAATATT
>JBFLWC010000273.1:0-3087 GCA_040758415.1 Bacteroidota bacterium
GTTCCACCGCATGAAATGGAAGGACTGATGGATGCGGAGATAGAAACTTTTGAAAAAGAGAACCGCCCCGTTTATGAAGGAATTTCAAGAGTAGGAGATGCGCTGCCCGGACTTGGAATAGTTGCAGCAGTTTTGGGTATAATAGTTACGATGGGGTCAATAAACGCCGGAGCCGAGGCGGTGGGGCATCACGTTGCTGCTGCGCTCGTAGGTACTTTTCTTGGTGTGCTGCTCTCGTATGGATTTGTTGGTCCGCTTGCGGCAAATATTACTCACATGGTTGAAGAGAAAACGCAGGATATGCAGATTATTAAAGCGTACATACTTGCTTATGCAAAAGGGAATCCTCCGTTTGTTGCGGCGGAAATTGCAAGAAGAACAATCTTTTCTGATGAACGCCCCACGTTCCAGGAACTTGAATTGTCTTTGCGGGGGAAGAAAGATAAATAATGCCCCCTCCATCTCCCCCAAAGGGGGAGAGAAAAATGCTTGGTTGAAGTATTGACTCCGACCTGCGCTGAATGAAGGAATTCATTCGGAAAGGTGGGGCGAATAAACAGTTAGCAGTTGGCAGTGAACGGCTCGCCGGAGGCGAAGTTTTGCCTAAAGGCGGATAAACGGTAAAAAATCAATGACAGAGAATACAAACGAAGCCGCACCGGTAATAAAGAAAGTAGTAAAAAAACATGGCGGTCATCACGGCGGCGCATGGAAAGTTGCTTATGCAGATTTTGTTACCGCGATGATGGCTCTCTTTATTGTGCTATGGATTTTGGCTCAAAGTAAAGAGATAAGAGAAGCAGTTTCATCGTATTTCAAAGACCCGATTGGGTTTTCTAATAAAACAAAAATTCTTATGGAAGGTAAAGCAAACATAGCTCCGGATCTTAAGACACAGGAAGAGATGCAAAAACATGAGATGGAAAAAGAGGAATTAGAAAAGATGAAGGATAAACTTACAAAAGAGATAAAAGCGGATACCGACTTGATGGGGCTGGCTAATCAGGTGAAGATTGAAATTGTAAAAGAAGGTTTGAGAATCGAATTAAACGATTCTGCCAGCGATGTATTTTTTGAAATCGGCACCGCCGAAATGAAACCGAAGGCAAAAAAACTTGTTGAAAAAATCGGCAAAGAAATTTCCAAGCTCCCGAATAAAATAATTGTTGAAGGACATACCGATTCGCGCCAATTCAATAACATCGGCACCGGTTATACAAACTTCGAGTTGAGTTCCGAGCGCTCTCTTGCCGCAAAAAGAGTTTTGGTTACAGGCGGATTAACAGAAAGACAAATTGATGAAGTCCGCGGCTACGCAGATACACGCTTGAGAGATAAAAATAATCCTTTAAGTTACGTTAACAGAAGAATTAGTATCACTGTAAAATTTAATCAGCCATGAACATGTTAAAGAAAATATTAATTGTGGAAGATGATACTTTTCTGCAGGATTTTTATAAAGTTTTTTTCAAGAAAATCGGCGGAGAAATTATTATTCTTGAAGACGGGGACGAAATTTTGAAAGTTATCAGCAGCGGCGGAGTAGAGTTGATCCTTATGGATATTAATTTAAGGAACACATACTTGAATTCTCACAGAGTAGATGGAATCAAATTTTCGCGTTATATAAAAGAACATTTTAATTATCTTCACATACCAATAATTTTAATTACTGCATATCCGCTATCGAGTTTTGGAAATAATATTCTGGAAGACAGCTTAGCCGACGATTATCTTATTAAACCGATAGTAGATTATAACAAATTAGTAGAGAAAATAAACAAATTGGTGTTTGCATAATATGAAAGACTCGGTACTTATTGTAGAGGATGAAAAGGATACGCGTTTCATACTCGAAAAACTATTATCAAGAAATAATTACGAAGTTGCAAGCGCAGTCAACGGGCAGGAAGCTTTAGAAATTTTGAAAACTTTTTCACCTAAAGTTATACTTGCAGATTGGACAATGCCCGTGCTTGACGGTCTGGCACTTTGCAATATTTTAAAGAACGATGAAAAAAATAAGCTGATCTATTTCATTATACTTACTGCACGCTCTTCATTAAAAGACCGGATTATGGGGTTAGATGTTGGTGCAGACGACTTTTTGGTGAAACCTGTAGAAAATCAGGAATTGCTTGCACGTATCAGATCCGGAATCAGAATATTCAACCTTCAGAGCGAGTTGAAAAATATAGAACATTCTAAGGCAATTGTTGACCTGGCATGCACTATCGGGCATAAAATTAATAACCCGCTTAGCAGTTTAGTTCTTTCCTTAAAAAATATTGAAAGTGAAATTACACAAAAAGATAAATCAAATTTTTCAGAAGATTTTGCTTCTGCAAATGAATCAATTGAAAGAATTAAAAAGTTTGTAAATGAGTTAATTCATTTGCAAAATCCGGAAGTGATAAATTATTTCGAAGAAAACCGGATGATTAAAACCGACTGAAGTAAAATAGTTGCCTTTTCTTTCGATAATAAAGCGGAGGAGAAGGCATGTTAGAAAAAATTGTAAATATTACAGCGGGTTCGGACTATAAACAATCGTCCAGACCCAACCGGCAAACGCAAGCTGCGCGATATTTAAGCAGTTACTCTTCGGCTGCAAACGATTCTATTTCATTTTCTCCTGCCACAGCTCTTCTTCATAATCTTCACTGGAAATTGAAGCGATTAAAAAATGATAAAGAACATTTTCAAATTACATTCGAGATAGATGGATTCGAGTTCTCTACGCAAATTTGGCAGTCGGAAATTATAAACAATAAACAGCTAGATTATGATATTCGCAGAATTGCAGAAAGCTACATGAACAATATTGAGATATATTTAAAAATTGCCGCTGCAATAAATGAAAATGGATCGGAAAAAATTGAAGTGAAATATAACCTGCCTGCACTTGGTAAATTAACCTCCGGGTTGGTTTCTTTAACAACCGATTATTCATCTTTAAGTGCAGACAATTATAAAGTAAGTAAGATGTTCTCTGAATTCGAAAACGATTTGCGTACCGAATTCGAATACCTGAATAATTGTCTGTTCAGCTTTGTTGAAAAATATTCCGGGCTTATTATAAACTTT
>JBFLWC010000274.1:0-2199 GCA_040758415.1 Bacteroidota bacterium
CGAAATTTTTATTTTAGCTCTGCAATTAACAACTGAACAATGAAACAGTTAGGTAAAATATTCTTAGCAGCTATTTTCTTAGCATCAAGTCTGTTTCCTCAGAATGAAAACGGATTCAAGATTGCGCGGCTAAAGTACAATGGCGGAGGCGATTGGTATAACGATCCTTCTGCTGAAGTTAACCTTCTCAAATTTGTTGCGCAGAACACAAACATTAAAACAAAACCGGTATACGAGTTTGTTGATCTTTCAGACGGAAATATTTTTGCCTATCCGTTTTTATTTATGACAGGCCACGGCAATATTGTCTTTTCAGACGCCGAAGCAAAAAAACTGAGAACCTACCTTGAGAACGGCGGTTTTCTTTACGTAGACGACGATTACGGTTTAGATAAAGCATTCCGCCGCGAAATAAAAAAAGTTTTTCCTGATAAGGATTTAATTGAGATTCCATTTAATTACGGACTTTATAATTGTATGTTTGATTTCACCAGTGGTCCGCCAAAAACACACGAGCATAATAACAATCCTCCACGTGGTTACGGAATTTTTGTGAACGGAAGATTGTCTGTTTATTATACATTCGAGAGTAATCCAAGCGACGGCTGGGTTGACCCGGAAGTGCATAAAGACCCGCCGGAAAAAAGGGAAGAGGCACTAAAGTTTGGAACGAACATAGTTGTGTGGGCGCTTATGAACTGAAACTCTTTAACCATAATGCAAGAACTAAATAAAATACAAAACAAGTTACGTGATGTAGTAAAACGTGATAAACATATAAACGGCTTAAAAAGATTCTTCGTTTTTATCTCTGCTGCTTGCGTTGTTTTTCTAGCTATCGTTTTACTTGAAGCTGCTGGGAATTTTGATTCCGGTTTTAGAACTGTTTTGTTTTGGCTAATGATTGGTTTTGTTTTGTTTACATTTGGTTTGTATGTCGCTTTTACTTTCGTAAAAGATTTTCTTTATTACAAAAATCCGGATTATGTTAAAATTGCAAAAAAGGTCGGCGCACATTTTCCTGCCATAAAAGATGAACTTGCAAACACTGTTCAGCTTATGAATGAGAGCAACCGCAATTACTCAAACCAACTTGTTGAAGCTGCTTTCAAAAATGTTTATAACAAAACCGAGAAGTTAGATTTCAACCAGGCGGTTGATTTCTACATAGCAAAGAAATTTATTAGAATAGGTTCGATTGTATTTCTTTTTACAGCTGTGCTAATCGCCTTAGTGCCGTCATTTAGTTCAGCTTCATATCGGTTGATTAACTTCAACAAAAATTTTACACCGCCGCCTAAATTTGTTTTTGAAATTCAACCGGGGAACGCAGAAATTACTAAAGGTGATAACATCACCATCCGGATCAAAACAATCGGAGAAAAACCGACTGCAATTTTTCTTTCAACCAAATCCGAAGATCAAACGGAGTTTACAGAGAAAAAAATATTTCCGGATTCCCCCGGCATTTTTGTTTTTGAAACGGCTGCTGTAAAAAATTCATTCGAGTATTTTGCATCTGCAGAAAAAATTACAAGCGGGGTTTACAAAATCTCGGTGGTCAATCGCCCGATTATTACCGGTTTTGAAATAATAGTTACTCCGCCTGCTTATTCGCATTTGCCGGAGCGGACACAAAAAGATAACGGTAATATTGCCGCGCTGCCTGGCAGCAAAATAAAATTGATGTTAAATTCATCGCGGGAGCTTTCAAAGGCAGCTCTAATTTTCAGCGATACTACTGCAAAGCAGATGAACATTACGTTCACAAAAGCATCGGCAGAGTTTGCTGTGTCCAAAGAAACAAATTACCAAATGCAGATTACCGACATCCAAAATTTAACAAACGCGTACCCGATTGTTTATTCAATTAAAACTCTTTCAGACGAAGCGCCGGCAATCGAAATGATTTCTCCTACCGAAAACATAAAACTTGGCAATGAAAATAAAATTTCCCTTGTAGCAAAGATTGCAGACGATTACGGTTTCAGCAAAATGAATCTGAATTACCGGCTCTCAGCATCAAAGTATCGTAAAGCAATTGAAGAGTTTACACAAATTCCAATTACTGTTTCCAGCCAACTAAAAGAGGACGAAGTTTATTTTATTTGGGATCTTGCGCCGCTGGTTCTTGCCGAAGGAGAAGTATTATCATATTATCTCGAAGTATTTGATAACGATAACGTCAACGGTCCAAAA
>JBFLWC010000275.1:0-5352 GCA_040758415.1 Bacteroidota bacterium
TATTTGGCGATTAATTCCAGATTAAAGCTCATTTCTTTTCCGTCTCTTAAAACTACAACATCAACCTTATCACCTGCTTTATAATCTTGAACTGCGTACATAAAATCGTAAATATTGCCAACCGATTTCGTACCAAATTTAATAATGATATCTCCGGCTTTGATTCCTGCTTTTGCAGCCGGACCGCCTTCTGTTACGCCCGAAAGTTTATAACCGCTGCCGCTGTAACCAAATTCCGGAACTGTTCCTACAGTAACACGCGCACGTGTTGCGCTGCGACTTGTTGACTCTTCTACTTTTACATAGTCCGGTCGTTTTTCAAATTGATCAATAGCAAGCGCAACATCAAAAACAAAGCTGGCAACTTTTTCTACTCCGTAGGTATTTATTTTTTCAGGATCGTCCGATGGTTTATGATAATCCGGATGTGTGCCGGTAAAGAAAAATAGGACGGGAATATTTTTGTTGGAGAATGATTGATGATCACTTCCGCCGAAGCCGCCATCGCTGAAAGATAATTTGAAACCGTACCTATTTTTTTCGTTGAGTAAATCTTTCCACTTTGATGAAGTGCCTGAACCAATTACTGTTAAATTACTCTCTTCATTCAATCTGCCTATCATATCCATGTTCAACATTGCTGCAATATTTTTAATTTCAACAGGAGGCATGTTTGTAAAAAATGTTGAGCCAAGTATTCCAAGCTCTTCACCTGAGAACGCAACAAAAATAATAGTGCGTTTCAATTTATTTCTTATCGAGCCAAATTTTTCAGCAATTTCCAACAGACCTGTTGTACCGGATGCGTTATCATCTGCGCCGTTGTGAATCATCGGTTCTTTGCCTTTATACATTGACGATTCTTTCAGCTGATCAATTCCAATATGATCGTAATGCGCGCCGATTACTATATATTCATTCTTCAAAATCGGATCGGTTCCCTCAATCATTCCTCCAACATTGCGGGCAATTTTTTGAATCGTTTTAACTTCCGTTTGAAGCGTGGCTTTACAATCTTTGAAAAGAAAAGAGAAAGGTTTTTTGTTTGCATCAATTTGTTTTTGAGCTCCGGCAAAACTCCGGCCTTCTGCTTTGAACAAGCCGTCAACAAAAGATTGTTTTACCTGAAGAACTGAAATATCTTTCATTGCCGGCGCGCCATCATAACGGAGTTCAATCAAAGGATCCTCATCGTTCTTTGGAGCTAAGCCGTTTACAAAAATTATAGCCGCTGCGCCTTTTTCTTTTGCAGCTGCAGCTTTACTTCTTAACGATGCGTAACGATCAAATTCTGATTTTGAACTGTCATGTTCCGGATGATTCCTAAGAGCAACAACAACTTTCCCTTTTACATCAAGTCCTTCGTAATCATCGTAATTTAACTTTGGAGCGGAAATTCCGTAACCAGCAAAAATTAATTCACCAACAATTTTTCCCGTTCCGGAATACGGTGCGGTAATAAAATCTTTTCCAACTTTTAATTGAAGTTTTTTTCCTTTCATTTCTATGACAAGTGAATTTGTCCCGCTCAACTCAACTTTTTCTATAAATGGAAATTCTTGAAACCAATTTCCGTTGAATGCCGGGTTCAAACCATAATTCTGAAATTCATTTCTAATGTAATCCCCGGCTTTTCTTTCTTCTGGACTTCCTGTAAATCTTCCTTTCATTTCATCGGAGGCGAGATAGAAAACGGTTGCTTTAATCTCATCCGAAGTGATTTCTGCGTTGTGAATTTTATTTTGTGCTTGGACTGAAAGAGCAAGAAGAATTATTAAAAGAATAGAAACTCTTTTCATAATTTATCCTCGAATAGCTTTATGATTTGTTTGTGAAAATAATATTATTCGGGCACATGAACCAAGAAATAATCTTTGGCAGTTTTTCCAATTTGTTTAGCTTGGTGGATGGTCATATGTAGTGCAGATTTTTTTTCATCTTTAGCGCCGGCTTCAATAATTGCAAGATCGGAATCTTTTGCATTTTGAACCAAAGATTCGCAGTATGCTGTGTCGCCGCCGTAGCAAATAGATTTTCCATCGTAGATGAATTTAAATCCAAGAGATGGAACTGGCGAAGAAGTTTTTTCATCATCAGAAAGTTCCCGGTGATTTACTTTGAATGGCTTTATTACAACAAAATCGCGCTTAAAACTTTTTGAATCTTTGATTGGTTTTAGCTTTATCTGATATGATAATTCTTTTCCGTAAACTTTTTGAAAAGCTTTATATATGCTTTCTATCTCTTTGCATCCTTTAGGATAGTAAATGTTGAGCGCGCTTTTCTTCTTCATTACAGAAAGATAAGTGAGAAGCGACCATACTCCGCCAACATGATCGTGATGACCGTGGCTGATAAAAATATCCGACACTTTTAGAATTGTTACAGCTCCAACATCTTTGTTTAGGTCCCGCAAAATTCCATCTCCTGGGTCAACCACAAAAGTTGCCTTATCTGTTGTTAAGAGTATTCCAGTAGCGATGTTTGGAATAGAGCAGTAAATTTTTATAAAGAAATCTTCTTTACGCCAGATGAGCGGATATTTTTGATAGTCAGTTTTTTTCATTTGTCAAATCACAATTTGTGCAACAATACCGCCTACTAGAAATGCGGCTATCCATGTTCCGATCCAAATTGTCATTCCTTCTTTCCATCCTCTCTCTTTAAGCATAACTACAAACGATGCAATGCACGGAACAAAAAGAGTAATTGTAATTATAGCGACGGTTTTTTGCATCACAGTTAAACTCATGTGAAAAAGTCCGGCAGCGCCAAAATCGCGTCGAACCATTCCCATCACAAAAGCATTTGCTGCTTCTTTAGGCAGCTTTAGCCAATTTGTAGTAAAAGGTGCTAAAATGTTTTGCCACGTTTGAAGTATTCCGGTCATTTCCATTAAACTAACTGCAAACGCACCAACAAAAAACCAAAAGCCGGCTTCTTTCATAAAACCTAAACTTCTAAAGTAGGTTTTCTTAAAAACGTTGTTCATTCTTGGAAAGCGAATCATCGGAAGATCCATCAAAAGGGGAGAACTATCACCGGGAAGCATTTTGTTTAACGCGGTTGAAAGAATTATCAAAACAGTTCCAATGACCAATACATATAACAGAACAGCACCCGGTCCTGCACCGCTTAACAACGCTGCAATGACAGCAAGCTGTGCAGAACACGGAATTACAAATTGAAGAATTGCCGTTACAATTGATTTTTCTCTTTCTGTTCCAAGCAAACGTGTGGTTATGTTTGCCATAGTTATGCAGCCGAAACCGAGCATTATAGGAATTACAGCTCGTCCGTTTAAACCAACTTTATTAAATGAACGATCTAACATTGTAGCAAGGCGCGGAAGATAACCGCTGTCTTCAAGCAGTGCCATCACAAAATAAAAACCAATAACAAGCGGGAGTAGTAAAAACAACAAGTAAGTGATTGTCATCGTAATGATTCCAAATTCGCCAAAGAAAAGTTTAATTAAAGGATTTTGGAAATGAAACTCTGATAACGCACCCGATGTTTTTGAAAATGTTTGGAAATCTTGTTTGAGTTGAATATTGTTGCTTATTCCTGAAGGGAAGCTATAAGTTTTTTTATCCGTTTGCATGCCATTATTATCCGAAATAATTACGTCAACATTTACAGAAGTATATTCCCCGATAAGCGATTTTACATTGTACTCAAAAATTTCTTTTCCAATCGTATTCTCAGTAAAATTTACTATTCGCTGCGAAACAAGATCGCCTATAAAAAAATACATCAGCACAAGCACTATGGCAAGAATTGGTAATCCTGAAATCGGGTTTAGCAACAAACGGCCAAGTAAGTTAGAAATCTCCCCTTTCCTGGAATCTTCATACTCAACCGTATCAACAATCTCATTTACACGGTTTCTTCTGCCTATATAAACTCTCTCTCTTTCATCCGGAGTTCCGCAAGGAGCGTTGTTTCTATCGGCAATTGATTCATCGCCCTCTAATATTAAAAGTGCTTCTGATTGTGCAATGGACTTATCCATAACTTGCTGAAGCATGAAATGGAGATCGAGTTCCTGTTTGCCAATTCTCGCTTTTTCAATTGCCTCGTCAAGTTTATCTAATCCAATGTTATCAACTGCTGTGGTTTCAAATATTTCTATTCCTAAAAGCTCAGAAAGCTTTTTTGTGTCAATCTTAATTTTTCTTTTCTTCAATTCATCGCTGAAATTTAAAATCATCGAAACTTTCTTACCCATATCAATCAGTTGAAGTGTAAGAAACAGATCGCGGTCGAGGTTTAGTGCGTTTACAACATTAAGGATTACATCGGATGTTAGAATTATATCGCGAGCAACTTTTTCTTCATCATTAAAAGAACCGACGCCGTAAATACCCGGTGTATCAAAAACATCTTTCCCTTTGTAATGGCTTTTTGTAATCGAGATTGTTGTGCCGGGGTAGTTTGAAACATCAACATACATACCGCTCATATAATTAAATATGCACGACTTTCCAACATTCGGATTTCCAACGAGGACAATTTTTTGGACGCCGGAAGAAGAACTGCGTGCTTCAGAAATTATGGTTTCTGAATCTGCGCTATGGCAATGCGAAATAATATTGTCTGATTTCATATTTTTTTATGTCTGAAGAATAACTTTAATTTTCTTTGCAAGCTCGAAACCGAGTGCTATCTCCTGCCTATTTTTTTGAACTACAATTGTTCCTCCCGGCAGCCGCAGTGTACATCTTAATGTATCACCTTCGCTAATTCCAAGGCGAATCAACTGTGATTTAATATCGCCGGCAGGTAGTTTGACTACCGTAACCGGCATTCCTTTTTTTGCTTTATCTAAAGTGCTATTTGACATTTTTGTTTTGAGAACAATTTGGATTTGTGCATTTACCGAATATGTTGAACGAATAGCCGGTCGAATCAAAACCAATTTCCTTTGAAATCTCTTTCACAATTTTTTGAATCTTCGGTTCTGAAAATTCTTTTATGGCTCCGCAATTTGTGCAAATTAAATGGTCGTGGCTCTTTTTACCCAAGTTTGATTCGTATCGTGTTTTATTTTCGCCGAAATTTCTTTTTGAAATAAAACCGCATTTAGCAAGAAGCTCAAGTGTATTATAAACTGTAGCGCGTGAAATGTTTGAGTGGCTGCTTTTCATGCTGACATAAAGCTCATCTGCACCAAAGTGTCCTTCGTAATCAATTGCGTGATCAAGAACCTCGAACCTTTCCGGCGTAATACGATTGTCTTCTCTTTTTAAAAATTTTCTAAATTCTTCGTGTGCTTTCTGACGTTCCAATTAAAATCTCTTTACTATTTAGATTTTGTCTATATAAAAATAGAGAAATAGCTGTTAAAAG
>JBFLWC010000276.1:0-3953 GCA_040758415.1 Bacteroidota bacterium
GCTTAAAAATGCTGAATTGTCGAACAACGAAATAATATTTTTACCTTTGCTGCCAGGAACAATCTTAAAATAGTAATAAACTTCCGGTGATTCTATCTGCGGCTCTTTTTTATTTTCAAATAAATCTGTAAAGAGAGGGTTTTGAAAATCAACTTTATCGAACAACGAGAGAGATTCAAGAGAATTTCTTTCCCCAACAGAAATTGCCGGCACGGCTACACCAATTGCATTACATAACTTTTGAAAACTTTGAATCGTATTTTGTGAACCGGGCATAACAACTACTTTTCCTCCTCGTTCAATGTAGTTTGTCAAATTATTCCAGCCCAACTGACCATTCTGCATATTAAAAATCTTTTCCGAACCAATTACAAAAACCAAATCATAATTTTTCAAATTGAGTGATGATAATTGCGACGAGCTGTATTCCGCAATTCTAATTTTTTGTCGGGAATTATTTTCGACTGCATATTTTACAAATTTTGCATCTTCCCGATTATCGGTAAGTATCATCAAAGAAATTTTATCCGGCACGTAAAAGGCAAAAAATCTTTTATTGTCTTGAAGAATATCATCGTCTTCAAGTTCGGAGTAAACCTCAACCAGGCCAGTATCTGCAAGTGTTGTTTCAAAAAATATTTCTTTTGTTTCTCCGGAAGAAAGGTTCAAACTTTGCTGTGCACTTCGTTTACCGCCAACAAAAATAGAAACGACAGAGCTGTTTACATTTTTGTTTGAATAATTTTTTACTATTGTTCTAAAGCCGACGGTTTTTCCTTTTTCAAATATTTGATTGTCCGTCTTCAATCCTTCAATGCCAAGGTTAATTGCTTCTTTTCCTGCAACATCAATCAAATAGAGACGTGTATTGTTATTTAAAATACCTGAAAGAGAAGAAATTTCTTTTGCGGAGTTGAAGACTCTTCCTTTCTGTAGATCGGTAAAGAGATAGATTTCTTTGTTAAAGTTTTTGGATTGATGTAAAAACTGTGCGGCTTTAACAAGTGCTTCGTCTAGAGTTTTACTAACAAATGAAATTTGTATTTCATCAATTTTTTTTGCCTGCTTCAAAATCTCGTATTGTAATTCACCCACGGTCAGCAGCAGAATTTCATCCCCATCTTGAAAATTACCGAGCAGACTTTTTGCAATTTGTTTTGAGCGGTTAAGGTAAGAACCTTTTTCATTAACAACCGACATGCTAAAGGTGTTATCAATAATTATTACAGCGGTTGTTTTTGCAGCAGCTGAATTGCCAATAGAAAAACTTTTAACGGTTGGACGCGCAAAAGCCATTACCAATAAAATTATTACTGCTATACGAAGTAGAAGTAATAACCACTGCTTCAATTTTAGCCGTTTTATTTTTGTCTTCTGTAATTCTTTTAAAAATGCCAGTGTACTGAACTCGATTTTTTTCAGTTTGCGTAGATTAAGAAAGTGAAGCGCAAGTGGAATTGCAGCTGCGAACAAACCAAATAAAATTGCAGGATTTAGAAATGTCATTATAATTCTCCCTAAGCAGCATCTTCGGTACTGATTATTCCCATCAGCACGCTCTGCACAAGCCGAAGCCGGTTCATCTTGCTCTTGCTCTTGTTCTTGCTCTTGCTCTTGTTCTTGCTCTTGTTCTTATTCATCAGCGGGTTACTAACTAATAGATTTTATGAATAGTTGTGTTTTTGAAATAATGAATAAGAATCTCATCAAAGCAGTAACCGAGTTCTCCCATTACTGCCGCCCCAATTTGACAAAATCCAACGCCGTGCCCCCATCCGGCACCATACAAAATAAATTTCTGCGGAATTCCATTAACAATATTTTCTCTAACAGCAACGAAAGCCGAACTATAAAGATGAGTCGGCGAAAGTGTTCGTCTAATTTCAAGTTCTTTACCGATGGATAGAGTTTTATTTGTCCCCCTAATTTTCAAAGTAATAATGCGGCCGGACCAGCCGCGCTTCAAGGGAATCAAATCAATTATATTTCCAAAATCAATTCCACTTTTTGTTTTGATTATTCCTGCAATTTCATCCTGTGTGTATTCAACTTTCCATCGAAAGAAATCATTTGTATCGCGATCAAAATCAACAAGAATCTGCGAGAGAATTTTTTTATCCGAAGTATTGCAAAAGGCATTCGGACTACTCTTTATCCATTGTTCTGCAGATTTTTCTCCGGTCAAATCCGTTTCATGCCCGTCGGGTTCAAACTTATAATCAACAATGGAAGAGAGATACGGATGTAAAACCGGCTCCCAAACATTTTCAAAAGCTTCAGTAATTCCGCCACAGCATTTAGAGTAGCGTGTATCGCAAATTTCGTCGCCATATTTCAAAACCAATCCGCGTGTTGCTTCAATGGTACTGAATGCATTGTCGTTTACAATTTTTGTTACACCCTGGTATCGCTGGCAGTGGTCGTCGGCACAGAAGTCAAAGTTTGCGTGCTCTTCTCTATCGTACCATCTTATGATTTCTTTATCGGTGTCAATTTCATTCACTGCTTTTTTATTTTTTTTTGTCAATTGCGCAAGAAGCCATCCGCGTGAAACAATTGCGTGCGCTTTTAAAAGTTCAATCGAACTGTTAGAACTCATTTCCGATGAGATAACACTTGTTAGATACTCTTCAAGTGGAAGAATGTTGATGGCTGTTATTTTATCTTTTTCTTTGATGAGTTTAAGCGAACCGCGAAAACGTTGATTTTCTTTTTTCTCCCAGTGAAAATTTTTGCCGATTATTACATCGCGCAAAAGAAACGATTCCGTTTCTAAATCGTTTGGCGAGAAAAATATTTCGTCTCCATAATACAGCAATTCAAGTGAGCTTTCGAGAAAAGAAATTTCTTTCTTTTCTTGATAGACTTTTATTTTGCCACTATCTATTACTGCTTTGAATTTTCCGCTTGCCTTTTTTTCAGAAGATTCAACGAGAAAATCTCCGTAGAGATCAAATCGAATTTCATTTGAGCTAAGAATACCAACGCTGATTAACGGCTCTTTCATAAAATCTTGTTTAATTAATTAGTCGGATGCAATATAACAACGTTGATTATAATTAGGTAGGGTAATAGATAACTGCTATCAGCTTTCAGTGCTAAGCTCTCTGTAAAAATCATTTCAATATTTCAATTTCATAAACCAAAGCTGTGTTCGGAGAGATCAAAAAAAGATTTCCGAAATTTCAGCCCAAACTAAGTTTGTTTGTATTTAAGCTTTATACGCTCGTGCTGTATCAGTCAACTTGCTGCTTCTTTCAAGCAAAATTTGATACAACGTTAGTAACGGAAAAAAAGTCATTGTGGTTAGAGCATAGTTTTTCCCCTCAGTTATAGGAAGTTTCAGCCCATTACCTTTTTTCTTGCAATTTTCTTTGTCTTACTCTACCTTTTTCTATAAAAGTAAGAACAATATGATTTTCTTCATATGCACGTTTTAAAACGTTGTGGTCTTTCTCTCCCGGAGTTTCTTCTATTACACTCGTGACTTTATGACCAGCATTCCGCAAAAGCCGAATGCTGAAGAGAGGAAAATTTTCGTTGGCCAAAAAATCCATCAAAGAGTTTCAGATGTGATTGCATACAATAATTCTTCACGCATACATTCTGTTGCAAATGCAAAGACAGCACGGATGCTTTCTTTTGTCAATGTAGGATAGTTTTCTAATATTTGTTGCTCAGACCATCCTTCAGAAAAAAGTCCTAAAATAAATTCAACAGAGAGTCGCGTTCCTTTGACTACTGGTTTGCCGAGCAAAACTTCGGCATCTGAATCTATAAATTTTCTCCACTCAATTTTATTCATTTAATGATTTCTCCTTCTTTATCATAAGTAATATCATAACCATCTGAAATTTACTATAACTAGAATAACGACACAATACTTTGTTTACCTGCATACCAAACAATCAGTTCGCTGGCAGCAGACTACGGTCAGCCCTCAGTCATCATCT
>JBFLWC010000277.1:0-2635 GCA_040758415.1 Bacteroidota bacterium
GGGGCATCACGTTCGTATTATTGTTCCAAAGTATGGTGCTATTGACGAACGCAAATTTAAGATTCACGAGGTTGTTCGTCTAAAAGACTTAAAAATAAATATAGGCAGTAAAGAAGTTATCTTCTCGCTTCGCTCATCGTTTTTGATTGGACCGAAAACACGGGTTCAGATTTATTTTTTGGATAATCCGGAGTTTTATGGAAGCCGGCACAGTTTGTATTCGGATCCTTTAACCGGCGAGGATTATCCCGATAACGATGAAAGATTCATTTTACTTTCGCGTGCTGTTTTTGAATTGATAAATAAATTGGGTTGGACACCGGATATTATTCATTGTAATGATTGGCAGACGGGATTGATTCCGGCATACTTAAAATCAACTTACAAAAACGATCCGGTTTTCAGACCAATAAAGACTTTATTCACAATTCACAACCTTTCATTTCAGGGCATTTTTCCGAAAGAGAACTTTGCAAAGACCGCTTTGCCTAAAGAACTTGATAGCGAAAAAGGAATTATTCATAAAGGGAAAATTAATTTTTTGAAGAGCGGCCTTCTCTATGCGGATATGATTAACACTGTGAGCGAAACCTATGCGAAAGAAATTTGCATGGATAAAGAGTTTGGACTTGGGCTTGAAGAAATTTTAAGCAAACGGAAAAAAGATTTATACGGTATCATCAACGGGATTGACGATACAATTTGGAACCCGGAAGTTGACACAAAAATTCCGCATAGATTTTCTGTTAAGAATATTGATTTAAAGAAAGAGAGTAAAAAAGCATTAGCGGAGAATTTCAATTTTACATACAAGGAGAACGTTCCGGTTATCGGAATGATTTCCCGGTTATTCGAGAATAAAGGGATGGACTTGATTGAAAAAGCTCTGCCTGAATTGATGAAGATGAATATTCATTTTATTCTTCTTGGCACCGGCGATAAGAAATATCACAAATTTTTTATGAACGCAGGTTCAAAGTATCACAACAAGTTTTCATGTTACATTGGTTTTGACGATGAACTTGCACATCTTATCGAAGCAGGTTCGGATATTTTTTTGATGCCGTCGAAGTTTGAACCGTGCGGACTTAATCAGATGTACAGCTTGATGTACGGAACTGTGCCTATTGTTCGTTACACCGGCGGACTTGCAGATACAGTTCAGAAATTCAATCCTAAAAATAAAACCGGAAATGGATTCGTGTTCCAAAAATACTCTGTTAAAGAGATGATGACAGAAATTAAGAACGCTGTGAAAATATTTTCGAACGATAAAGAAACATGGCAAACAATTATGCGCAACGGAATGAAGTCGGATTTTACATGGCTCAACTCTACAAAGAAGTATATTGAACTTTATAAAAAGCTTGCCGATTAAATTGATGTGTAATCGAGCTATATTTTTAGACCGTGACGGAACAATTAATTACGATACCGGTTACATCAAAGATTCTTCGCATGTAATTATTCTACCGGGTGTTTCAGAAGGAATAAAAAAACTGAAAAATGAATTTGGTTTTAAGGCAATTGTAATTTCCAATCAAGCCGGCGTTTCAAAAGGGTTAATGACGCGCGAAGATGTTGAAGCAGTAAATTATCGCGTGAACGAATTATTGATGCACGAGGGAACTTCTGTAGATGCATTTTACTACTGTCCTTATCATCCCGATTTTGATTCACCGGAAAAATCGTTCTGCAGGAAACCTTCTCCGCTTATGATTGTTCAAGCTGCAAAAGAATTTCAGATAGATCTTACTCAATCTTATATGATAGGCGATAAAGCCAGCGATGTTGAGTGCGGCATTAATGCCGGCGTTAAAACAATCTTGTTAAAAAACTATACGATAGAAAAAGAAATATCTATCTTGAATAATGTAGGAAAAAAGCCCAATTTTACAGCCGCTAATTTTAATGAAGCGTGCGACTTCATAATCAAAGATTTATCAGGAGGAGAATAATTGTTAAGACTTATCCGCTTATCTTTTTTTGCAAGTGCGTTAGTTCTAATTCTTGTTTCCTGTAATCAAGACCCAACTTCGGTAGGTGCAGATTTAATACCCGATCAAGATAAAATTGAATTCAAGGAAATAGATAGTTATCAAACAAACATTCCTCAAAAGTCTTCCTATTTTGAAAACAAGATGCTGCTCGGAGCTGCAAGCCAGCTTCTGCTTGGGAAAAATTCTTACTCAGAGTCATCTATATTATTCCGTTACAGTATTTTTCTTCCCGATTCGCTTCTCACTCGTTTTAAGAACGGAGAGTTAATTGTTAGTAATGCTTGGATGGAAATGATTCCACGCTATGCTCTGGGCGACAAATCTGCAAACTTCGATTTTTCAGTTCACCAGATTCGCAGCGGTTGGGGTTTGATAAAATTTGATAGAGACAGTCTTTCACAGCTTCGATACGACGCTGTTGATGTCTCTTCCGGGTTAGTAGTTAGAGATACACTTGTGAAATTTAACTTGAAGCCGGAAGTAGTTTATGAATGGCTTAAATACAAAGTTGATACTAACGCTACAAAAAATTACGGCATCATTTTAAAACCAAAGCCGGCAGCACAAAGATATTTGGGGTTCAAAGCTGTTCAAGCAAGTTCACAAACTAATGAAACTCGTTTAAAAATTGTGAT
>JBFLWC010000278.1:0-2928 GCA_040758415.1 Bacteroidota bacterium
CTATTAAATACGGTGTCCCGGCGAAGGGAATGATCAGCTGGCAGACTCAAATAGATCCGCAAAAAATGCAGGCGCTTTCAAGTTATATTATGTCGCTTCGCGGAACTAATCCTCCAAATGCTAAAGCGCCCGAAGGAGAAAAGTGGGATGAGACGAAATAAGGAATAAGAAGTACGAAGTACGAAATACGAAGTACGAATGATAAATGACTGATGACAAACTAACTTTTTATATCTCGCGCCTGCCTGTCCGGCTTGCCTGTCCGGCAGGCAGGTAGGCAGGTCTAGCGCCTGCCTGTCTGGCTCGCCTCGTCTCTCCCGACAAGTCGGGATCGGAGCGGGTAGGCAGGTCTCACGCCTGCCCCGATCCAGCCATCCGTCAGCTGACGGAGGCGGATCGGAGGTCTTGCATCTTTTAAGAAAGGTAAATTAGAATGAAAATTTCCTGGGGTGTTAAAATAGCAGCTGCCTATGCTTTGTTTGTAATCGGCGTTTTGATTATGGTCTTTATTTTTATGAACCAGGATGTGAGTTTAGTTACGGACGATTACTACGCTGAAGGAATTAAGTATCAAGAACAAATTGAAAAGATGAACCGAACAAAAAAACTTACCGAACAACTTGATATAAGAGTTAATGCAGGTTTTATTGCACTTGCTTTTCCAAAATTTTTCAAATCGAATGAGCTAGGCGGTACAATTCATTTCTACCGCCCTTCTGATAAAACAAAAGATTTTACTGTAAAAGTAGAAACAGACACAGCACGCGTTCAAAACATTCCAACTATAAATCTCTCAAAAGGTTTATGGAAAGTAAAAATTGATTGGAGCGCAAAAGGCAATTCATTCTTTAACGAAAAAAATTTGATAATAAACTGATGGAAATCTGGACAGGATTTATAGTTGGACTACTTGGCAGCATGCACTGCGTTGGAATGTGCGGACCGATTGCCCTTGCGCTTCCTGTTCTAAGTGAAACTAAATTCAAAATTTTGTTGGGGCGTGCACTCTACAATTTTGGACGGATTGTAACATACCTTGCAATGGGCGCGTTGTTCGGTCTGTTTGGAAGCCGATTAGTTTTATTTGGATTACAGCAAAATATTTCAATCGCGCTCGGTGCAGCCATCATACTTTATCTTTTGATTCCTAGAGAACTCAAATCAAAAATTTCTGAAACGATTCTTTATAGAAAAATGGTCTTGTTTCTAAAATCCCGCTTCTCAAATCTAATTTCTAAAAGAACAAACAGCTCGCACTTCGCAATCGGTTTGTTCAATGGATTGCTGCCATGCGGATTTGTTTACGTTGGGATTGCAGGCGCAATTTCAACCGGTAATTGGCTTTCAGGCGCAGCATACATGGCGCTATTCGGGCTAGGCACTTTTCCAATTATGTTTCTGACTTCCATACTTGGTAAAGTTATTAATCTAAACATTAGAAAAAGAATTAATAAACTAATTCCTGTGCTGGCAGGCGTGCTGGCTTTGTTATTTATTTTGCGCGGATTAAATTTGGGTATTCCATACATAAGTCCTAAATTTGTTTATCCGGCAGCAAAGCTGCAGCTGCAACAGAGCCGCTGCAACTAATCCAGAGATGAAAGAATACTATGCAAAAATCTTTCATGACGAAAGTTGAAGAATATGTTCGATCAATTCTTGAAGCAAGAACTCCGCCTCGAAATCATTATCACGATCTCGCTCACACAAAAGAAGTTGTCAAATCCGGCGTTGAAATTGGAATGAGCGAGAAACTCTCCGATGACGAACTGGAGATAATTCAGATTGCTGCATGGTTCCATGATGTTGGGTATATAGAAAAAACGGAAGGACATGAAGAAATAAGTGCAATGTATGCAAGTAATTTTTTATCTGAAGAAAATTATCCAGCCGAAAAAATTGTAACTATAATAGGTTGTATACTTGCAACTAAGATTCCGCAAAAACCTAAAAACAAATTAGAAGAAATTATTTGCGATGCCGATCTAAGTCATCTCGGCAAAAAAATATTTTTTGAACGGAATAATAAATTTAGAGTTGAATACGAAAATTATCCGGAACGCAAACTAACCGAACACGAATGGTTAATCAAGACCATTGATTTTCTAACAAGCCATCATTTTTTTACCGATTATGCCGTGCAAAATTTTTCAGAACAAAAAAAAGACAATCTTCAAATGCTTCAAAGGCAACTGCGACAAGTATTAAAATAATCCAATGACTGACATCAAGTGATAAATTGTAAATGATAAATGATAAGTTATAAATGACGAATGACCAATGACTATTGACCGCCAACCGGTTTACCCAGCTGGTATAGCTGATAGAATTCAAGGGCTTTCTTGACTACGCCCTAACTGACTGGCAACTTTTATGAAAACACTTTATTTAATCCGTCATGCAAAATCAAGTTGGGATGATGCAAATCAAACCGATTTTGAACGACCTCTTAACAAGCGCGGTGAACACGATGCCCCGATTATGAGTAAAGCGCTGAAAGAAAAAAATGTTCTCCCCGATTTGATCATTAGCAGCCCAGCAGCCCGCGCATTAGCCACTGCAGAAATTTTTGCAGAAGAACTTCATTACCCCATAAAAAAAATTACAACAGATGAGAGAATTTACGAATCAACAATGCGTGAATTGACCGGCGTTGTAAAAGAAATAAATGATGAAAAGAAAACCGTCCTTTTATTCGGGCATAATCCGGTATTAACAAACTTTACCAATTTACTTGGTGATAAATACATAGCAGAGCTGCCGACTTGCGCCGTTGTTGGATTAGAACTTAATGTGGAATCCTGGGAAGAAGTCGGGCGGCATTGCGGCAAGATATTTTCCTTAGATTATCCGAAGAAACATCACAAATAATCTTAGGAACTTTTTCATTTTGAACATCGTTACTAATAAAAAAATGGTAATTTTGCT
>JBFLWC010000279.1:0-3771 GCA_040758415.1 Bacteroidota bacterium
GACAGGATAGGAATTCATCACGCGTTCTTCATTCCGGTTTTTTGTTACATCTACATAGCATATTATGGAATGAAGGGACACAGACCATCATTTAAGACTGCAATAGGATAATTATGAAAAAGAAATTGCTCTCATATTTTCTTTTTTCTTTTTTGTTAATCATAAATTCATGTTCAAAAGAGGATGTAATTGTTTATCCGCCTGGATTAAATAATCGAGTTGAAGAACTTCTTGTACAGATGACTCTTGATGAAAAGATCGGGCAAATGATTCAAGTAGATCGCGGCGCTGTTATTAACAATCCTCAAGACATTACAAATTATTATATCGGTTCAATTTTAAGCGGCGGGGGTTCTGCACCGAACAACAATTTGGCTTCGGGCTGGGCAGAACTTTACGATGCATTTCAAAATTACGCACTCAAAACGCGTTTGAAAATTCCAATCATTTATGGAATTGATGCGGTTCACGGGCACAACAATGTTTACGGCGCAGTAATTTTTCCGCATAACATTGGTCTTGGCGCTACTAGAAATCCCGAACTTGTAGAGCAAGCCGCACGCGTTACTGCAGAGGAAGTTGCCGGCACGGGAATAGACTGGACATTTGCGCCTGTAGTTGCAGTTCCGCAAAACGAAAGATGGGGAAGAACGTATGAAGGATTCGGAGAATCGCCCGATCTTGTAAAACTAATGAGTGCAGCTGCCGTTCGGGGTTTTCAGGGAATTGATCTCGGCAGCGCAACAACAATTCTTGCAACTGCAAAACATTTTCTTGGCGATGGAGGAACTACAAACGGAAAGGACCAGGGCGATACTCAAGGCGATGAAGCGAATTTAAGAAGAATCCATCTGCCAGGTTATCTTTCTTCAATTGACGCTGGAGTAGGAAGCATAATGATTTCTTTCAGCAGCATAAACGGACAAAAAATGCACGGTAGTAAATACTGGATTACCGATGTGTTGAAAGGAGAGTTGAAGTTCGAAGGATTTGTTGTAAGCGACTGGGGCGGTATTGATCAACTGCCCGGAGACTTTAAGAGTGATGTGCAGACTTCAATTAATGCGGGGATTGATATGGTTATGCTTCCGTATGATTATAAAAATTTTTTCGTTACTATGAAGCAGCTCGTAAGCGAGAATAAAATTTCTACAATTAGAATTAATGATGCAGTGCGTAGAATTTTGAAAACAAAATTTCAGCTGGGATTATTCGAGCGCCCTTTCACTGATAGATCGCTCACGTCAAATGTCGGTTCGGCAGAGCATCGCGCAGTTGCACGTAATGCGGTTCGCCAATCACTCGTTCTTTTGAAAAATGAAAATAATTTTCTTCCACTGAAAAAAAATTATACAAGAATTCATGTAGCAGGAAAAGGAGCGAACGATATTGGAATTCAATGCGGGGGATGGACAATTACATGGCAGGGCAGCGAAGGAAATATCACAATTGGAACGACTGTTTATCAAGCAATTAAAAAAGCGGTTTCACCAACAACCCAGGTTACCTATTCTTCGGATGGCAGCGGTGCTGGCGGAGCCGATGCAGGCGTTGTTGTTATTGGAGAAAAACCGTACGCCGAAGGTGCCGGTGATAGAAGCTATTTGAATTTGTCTATTGAAGATTTAGCAGTGATTAACAAAATGAAGATCACAGGAATTCCGTTCGTAACAATTTTAATTTCCGGCAGACCGATGATAATTGATGACGCACTCAGTAACAGCAATTCTTTTATTGCTGCATGGCTTCCCGGTACAGAAGGAGACGGCATTGCCGATGTTTTGTTCGGCGATTATAAACCGACCGGAAAACTTCCACACTCGTGGCCAAAAAATATGAAACAAATTCCAATTAATATTGGTGATGTAAATTACGATCCGTTATTTCCTTATGGATATGGATTGACATACTGATTAGTAGTCTTACGCAGGGGCTATTTTATTCTTGCTCTTGCTCTTATTCTTGCTCTATAAATTAAAGAGCAAGAGCAAGAGCAAAAGCAAGAATAAGAGCAAGATTTTTTTGCGTAACATAATTGATTATTTAAGAAGGAGAAAAACATGCGAAAGTTAGTACTGTACCTTTTTCTATTTGTAATTTCAACAATAGTAATTGCACAAGAAAATCTTCTATACAAAAATTCCAAACTAGAAGTTGAGCAACGTGTGAAAGATTTATTAAGACAAATGACACTCGATGAAAAAATTGGACAGATGACGCAAGTTGATTATCTCGCAATCAAACAAAATGTAAACGATATTGAAAAATATTATCTCGGTTCAATTCTTAACGGTGGAGATTCCGAACCAGACGATATAACTGCAAAGGGCTGGGCGGATCTTTACGACAAATACCAAAACGTCGCACTAAAAACCCGATTAAAAATTCCAATCATTTGGGGAATAGATGCAGTGCATGGTCATAATAACGTTGATGGCGCTGTAATTTTCCCGCACAACATTGGTCTCGGTGCAACACGAAATCCAAAATTAGTTGAAGAAGTTGCACGTGTTACCGCCGAAGAAATTAAAGGCACTGGAATACAGTGGAATTTTGCGCCGTGTATAGCGGTAGTTCGTGATGAAAGATGGGGACGCACTTACGAAAGTTTCGGTGAAGATTCGGAACTAGTAAAAGAACTTGGTGCAGCTTACCTAAAAGGATTGCAAGGGAAAGATCTTTCTGAAAAAACTTCTGCGCTAGCCAGTGCTAAACATTATGTTGGCGATGGTGGAACTACAAACGGAAAGGATCAGGGCAATACCCAAATTGATGAAGCGGCTCTTCGTAAAATTCATTTACAGGGATATATTGAAGCGATTAAAGCTGGTGTAAAATCAATTATGGTTTCTTATAACAGCTGGAACGGGGAAAAATTACACGGATATAAATATTTGTTAACAGATGTTTTGAAAAGCGAACTCGGTTTCAAAGGATTTCTCGTTTCCGACTGGGCTGCAATTGATCAACTATCCGACAGTTACAAAAGCAGTATTGAAAAATCAATCAACGCCGGACTTGATATGATTATGATTCCAAACGCACCGGGGAAGGCAAACAACTACGTTGATTTTATCAAATACTTAAAAGAACTTGTTAATGAAGGGAAAGTACCGATGAGCAGAATTGATGATGCAGTAAGCAGAATATTGAGAGTAAAGTTTGAAATGGGATTGTTTGAAAATTCCAAGACAGATATAACTCTTACTGCAAAGATCGGTTCGAAGGAACATAGAAAAGTTGCGCGCGATGCAGTTCGTCAATCTCTTGTGCTTTTAAAAAACGATAACGAAATATTGCCGCTCTCAAAAAACTTAAAACGCATTCACGTTGCCGGTGAAAGTGCCGATGATATTGGCACTCAGAGCGGGGGATGGACAATTACTTGGCAGGGCAAAAGCGGAAAAGTGATCTCCGGTGGCACAACAATTTTAGAGGCAATTAAAAATGCTGTCTCGAAAAAAACCGAAATTACTTTTTCCTCTGATGGTAGTGGTGCCAAAGGTGCAGATGTTTCTGTTGTTGTAGTTGGCGAACAGCCGTACGCAGAAATGTTCGGCGACCGCGATGATTTGAGTTTGTCGGAGGAAGATTTGGCTGTTGTTGAAAAAGCAAAATTGTCCGGTGTGCCGGTTGTTGTAATTCTTTTGTCAGGAAGACCGATGATAATTGATGACGCACTCAGTAACAGTAATGCATTTATTGCTGCCTGGCTTCCCGGTACAGAAGGAGACGGCATTGCCGATGTTTTGTTCGGCGATTATAAACCGA
>JBFLWC010000280.1:0-4838 GCA_040758415.1 Bacteroidota bacterium
CTGCAAAAGAAGGTTTACAACAGCCAAGAATTGATTCTTCGCAGGAAGGAATTTTTCCATTAACCGAATTTTCGATAGAGCAATTTTCAAACAATGTTCTTGCCGGCAAACCGTATTCTATTGAAGTGTTGTTTATGTATAAAGGCAATCCCGGTTTCCAAACATTAAATAAACATAATTTCCACGACGCATTAAAAAAGATTCCAATGGTTATAAGTTTCGATTCCTTCATTAACGAATCAAACATCTATGCCGATTTAATTCTGCCTTTAAATACTTTTGTTGAAGAATGGGATGAAGTAAGCGCACCGGGTGTATCGTTCCAGCATGTTGGAATCAGAAATCCAGTTGTTGAAACATTTTACAATACAAAACAACTCCCCGATATTTTATTAAATATCGGCAAAAAATTAAGCGGCACAATAAATCTTTACCCATTCTCTTCGTATAAGGAATTGATTCAGGAAAGAGCCAACAAACTTTTTCTTTCCGGCGCTGGAGCTGTTACGACAGAAAAAATTGGAAGCAGATGGCTTGAATTTATCAGAGTCAGGGGCTGGCACATCGGCAGATATGAATCATTTGATGAGTTTTGGAAATTGATAGTTAGCAACGGCGGATGGTGGGACCCTTCAGCAAAATCACTTGAAACGAATGAGATATTTAAAACCCGATCAAGAAAATTCGAGTTCTATTCTACTGCTTTAGAAAACACACTAACTGCCAAAAAAGTTACAGACGAAAGATCTTTGAACAAATTAAATATCTCTGTGCGGGGCGATACAATTTTTATGGCACATCACGAAACTCCACCGCATTCTGAAAATATGCCGCTCCACTTAATTATCTTTAGAAAAATCACTAACCGCGATGGAAGCGCAGCAAACCTGCCGCTGATGCAGGAAATGATGGGCTATGGCATTCGTGAATATTGGGTTACCTGGGCAGAATTAAATCCATCAACAGCAAAAAAATATCAGATAAAAAACAACGATGAAATTTGGATAAGCTCCGATATTGGAAGTATAAAAGCGCGCGCAAAAATTTGCGCCGGTGTTGCCGAAGATGTTGTAGCTGTTCCTTTTGGACTCGGGCACACTTCTTACGGTAAATACGCAAACGGTTATGGAACCAACCCGACAGAGATAATAAAAAATCAGTACGATATGCTAAGTGGAAAGCCTGCATATTTAGCAACAAAAGTAAATGTGTCAAAAACCATTGGAGAGGTGTAAAATGCCGAAATGGACAATGGTAATAGATTTGAATAAATGTACCGGCTGCGGTGCTTGTATGTCGGCTTGCAAAATGGAAAATAATGTTGCTATTGTAGAACCAGATGAAGCAAGGGACGGCAGAATAATGTTTTGGATGGATATGCTTGACGAACATGAAGGAGAATATCCTGATATAAAAGCCAAGTGGATACCCAAACCATGTTTCCATTGTGATAGCCCGCCGTGTACCAGGGTTTGCCCTGTTCACGCTACTTATATAAATGAAGAAGGGTTGGTCGGGCAGATTTATAGTAGATGTATCGGCTGCAGATACTGTATGGCTGCTTGTCCATACACGGCAAAAGTTTTTAATTGGTACGAACCTCAATGGGATGATAATTTCAAGAAGTGTTTTAATCCCGACGTCTCTGTAAGGATGAAAGGCGTTGTAGAAAAATGTTCTTTTTGCTCACACAGATTGATAGTTGTAAAAGAAAATGCGGCAGAAGAAGATAGAGAAATTGCTGATGGTGAATACACCACCGCATGCGCTGAATGCTGCCCTGCCAATGCTATCAGTTTTGGAGATATTGAAAACAGAGAGAGCGAAGTCTTTAAACTTTCAAAAAGCACGAGAGCTTACAAAATGATGGAAGACCTTGGCACCGAACCAAAAGTAATTTATCTATCGTACCGGGAGTAAAGAAATGGAAACTAATTATAAAAATGATATTGATGCACCACTTTATAAACCGATTTATGAAACCGGCAAAGGATTTTACGTGTCTGTAACAATTCTTTTGGCTATTGTTATTTGGTCTGCTTATATGTTTTTTACACAGGTTGCTTATGGACTCGGTGTAACAGGTATGAATCAACCGGTTAGCTGGGGGTTCTACATTGTTAATTTCGTTTTCTTTATCGGTATTAGCCATGCCGGAACATTAATATCGGCAATATTGCGTCTTTCAAAAGCAGAATGGAGAAGACCGATCACTAGAATGGCAGAGGTAATTACAGCAATTGTTCTTGCTATCGGCGGAATTCATCCTATTATAGATTTGGGTAGACCCGATAGAGTATTAAATGTTTTCACTGCTGGCAGATTGCAGTCTCCTTTACTCTGGGATGTTACTTCTATAACTGCTTATTTTACCGCAAGCACTGTTTACCTTTATCTGCCAATGATTCCGGATATTGCCAAACTTAGGGATAAAGGTGGTAAGTTAGTATGGTTCTATAACTTCCTTTCGTGGGGCTGGCACGGAAGTGAGAAACAAAGAAAAACTCTTAACCGTGCAATTAATATTTTGATGGTGATGGTAATACCAATTGCTATTTCTGTTCACACTGTTATATCATACATTTTTTCGATGACGCTACAGCCCGGATGGCACAGCACTATTTTCGGTCCCTATTTTGTAGTCGGTGCAATATTTTCCGGTATAGCTGCTCTCTTAATTGTGATGATTGCTCTCAGAAAAGTTTATCATTTAGAAAATTATTTAAAGGAAATTCATTTCAAATATCTTGGTACACTTTTGCTTATTATGTCTCTGCTTTGGTTCTACTTCACTTTTTCGGAATACTTAACCGGCGTTTTTGGAAATGAACCGCACGAGATGGATATAATAATGTATAAATTTACCGGTCCATATGCACTGTTTTTCTGGGGAATGCTTGTGTGTAATTTCATTATACCTGTTGTAATACTCAGTTTCAAAAAATTTAAAAAAATACCCGGCATTTTGATTGCATCAATTACAGTAGTAATAGGAATGTGGTTAGAAAGATTAAATATAGTTGTTCCTTCTCTTGCAAACCCAAGGATGAATTTGCCTGTTGGATTTTACGTCCCCTCTCTTGTTGAATGGTCTCTTTTCTTGGGCGGAATAGCACTCTTCATTCTGGGATACATCTTATTTTCCAAATTCTTTCCGCTCATTTCCATCTGGGAAATTGAAGAGGGGCGGGAAGGCGTTCATGAAATAAAAGAGAGAATTCACAGCTATATGCCGGATAAAAATTCTGATTGAAGTTAATAATGGGAATCCATCACTTCGTGAGAGGCAAAAAATGAAATCAAAAAGCAAACCTACCTTGTCGGTAGACAGGTCATATTTCAATCGTCCAGTTTTTATTGCACAACTTGTTAGTCTTCTTCTTATCTGGTTTCTTGTGATAGGAATTGCACTTTGGATAAAGAACCTAATTTCTTTATCACTCGATTTTAAGGATGCACCGGGCGTCTCAATTGCTATTAGCATAGTTGCGGTTCCCATATTTTTTACGTTAGCAAGTGTACTTACTTATGTATTTATCGGACTTCATAAGGAAGAAAAAAAACGATTTGATAATTCAGGAGAAATGGAGCAATGAAATTAATCTTCTTAATTTTAATTTCTGCTGTAGAACTGTTCGGTCAAAATTTCACTCTTCCAAATAATCCGTTGGAAGGAAGAATTGTCTTTGAGGAGAAGGGGTGTATAGAGTGTCATGCTATCGGTGGATACGGGGGCAATGTAGGTCCTGATTTAATAAAGAAGCAATATTACGGCAGCTTTCTTCAACTCACATCCGTTATTTGGAATCATATTCCACAAATGAATAGGATGTTCAGAAAACTTCATAGGGAAAAGCAAAATTTTACAGCTACGGAAATGATGAACCTCATCAGTTTTCTTTACTACTTGCGTTATCTTGGTGAACCCGGCAGCGTCTCCAATGGTAAAATGTTACTTCAAACAAAAGGATGTTTGGATTGTCATTCAATAGAAAAAAGGGGAGGTAAAATAGGACCCGATTTCGCTAAGACGAATCAATTTGGCTCTTCACTTTTTATGGTACAATCAATGTGGAATCATTTCCCTACTATGTCAGAACAACTTTTCAAATCTAACAAACAAATTCCGTTGCTTTCGGGGAAGGATTTAGTTGATATCACTGCTTACGTTAAAGCAGCTTCAAGCAGTTCAAAAGAATTAAGAATGACACCCGGCAACCCGAATAACGGTGCAACAATTTTCAAGCTGAAGGGATGCATTAAATGCCACAGTATAGATAAAGAGAAAAAAAATAAAATAGGACCTGCACTTAATGAAATCAAAATGAATATGAACGTTACAGAAATTGCTGCATTAATGTGGAATCACGCAGAATCTATGGCGGCTTACATGAAAAATAATTCCATAAAATGGCCTGTATTTAAAGGAACTGAAATGGCAGATTTAATTGCTTATCTGTATTTCCTCGGTTTTGAAGACCCGCCTGGCAACGCATCTAAAGGCGAAATGGTGTTTACGGAAAAAAAATGCGCGATGTGTCATTCTCAGGATAGCGGAGTCGGTCCTAATTTAACTAAAGGTTACAAACTTTCTTCTCCGGTTTATATGATTCAGAAAATGTGGAATCATGCTTCAAAGATGGAAGATCAGATACTAACTTTAAACGAAGAATGGCCAATGCTATCTGCTGATGAAATGAGGAATATTTATGCTTTTCTCAATCTGCCTGTCCGGTAGGCAGGGCATGTGTGAAAGGTGAAACGTAAATTGGCAGACAAAAAATTCGGACTGTTGATTAACTTGAATGTACCAAAATTAGTTAGCAGGTTTATAAAGA
>JBFLWC010000281.1:0-2224 GCA_040758415.1 Bacteroidota bacterium
AATATCCTTTGCGCCTGCCGGCCGGCTTGCCTGTCCGACAGGCAGGTAGGCAGGCGCGAGACGTGAAAAGTATAACTTTACACTTTGCGTTTTGCTCTCTGCGAGACGCGAATTCTGATTTCTTATTTCTGATTTCTTATAATATTTTCTTTTTGCTATTTTACTTTTGTCATTAAAATCATTTCTTAATGAAATTACCGCACAATAGATACGGAAGACGGCTCAGCTACTCCGATTACATTTATAATTTTTTCGCAACACTTACAGGACTAACAGTTTTCAGTTGGGAATTTTTCAAACAAGCTTTTATTCCACCGTATGAAATTGGCGAAGTAAAAAAACACATGGACGAGCTTGGCGTAAAAACTTTGGGAATTGTGAGCGTAACAGGGTTCATCATTGGACTTGTACTTGCCATGCAAAGCCAGCCTGTAATGCAAAGATTCGGCGCAAGCGATTTTCTTCCCGGAATGGTTTCGCTTTCGGTTGTTCGAGAATTAGGACCAGTAATAACGGCATTAATTTTCGCCGGACGCGTTAGCTCTGGCATAGGCGCAGAACTCGGCTCGATGCGGGTTACAGAACAAATAGATGCCATGGAAGTTTCTGCCGTTAATCCTTTCAAGTATCTTGTTGTTACACGCGTTATTGCCACAACAATGATTCTTCCGGTACTTACGATTTATGTAATTATTATTGCCATCTTAGGCGGTTACTTAGCCATAATAATTACAGAGAGTATGAGTTTTCAATATTATCAAAGTGCGGTGGTTAAAGCTATTGAGTTCGGGGATTTTATCCCCGGCGTTGCAAAAACTTTTGTGTTTGGATACTTAGTAGGAATTGTTGGGTCTTATAAAGGTTATACTGCAGAAGGTGGAACGGAGGGAGTCGGACGCGCATCAACAACTTCTGTGGTTTTATCTTCTCTTCTCATTTTAATTTTTGATATGGTTTTAGTAAAAATAACTTTGTGGTTATGGCCGACTCTCGGGTAGTTATTGTAAAAAATTTAACGAAGCGTTTTGATGAACTTCTTGTGCTTGAAAATATTTCTCTTGAAGTTCTGCGCGCAGAAAATCTTATTGTCTTTGGAAGAAGCGGCACGGGCAAAAGTGTTCTTCTCAAATGTATTATCGGATTGATGGTTCCGGACGAAGGGAAAATTTTTATCAACAATCAGAATATTCGAGAGCTGCCAATAAACGAATTAAACAAAGTGAGAAAAAACATCGGCTTTCTTTTTCAAGGTGCTGCACTTTATGATTCGATGACCGTGCGCGAGAATCTCGCTTTCCCCTTAAAGCGCCACTTCGACAATATTTCCACAGAACAAATTGAGGAGAAAGTTAGGCACACACTCAATCTCGTATCGCTCGAAGAAGCAATAGATAAAATGCCGTCGGAACTTTCCGGCGGAATGAAAAAAAGAATCGGCTTAGCCCGATCAATTATTACAGATCCTGAGCTTATGCTTTACGATGAACCGACAACAGGGCTCGATCCGATTACATCAAAGGAAATTAGTGAACTGATACTTAACCTTCAGAAAAAATTAAATATGACCTCGATTGTTGTTACGCACGATTTGATTTGCGCGGAGATAATTGCAGACCGCGCTCTATTTCTGAAAGATGCACACGTTGCTTTTGAAGGAAAAATTGAAGAGTTGACGAATTCAAACGATCCTTTCTTGAAAAATTTTTTCAGTCATGAAATAATAAAAGTTTAGTGGAGCGAGAAATGTTAAAACAACTTGAAGGCGCGCGGCTTGGAATTTTTATTTTTCTGGGAACTGTTCTTTTAATTTTCTCAATCTTTCTTTTGGGAAGTAAAGAAAAACTTTTTACACGCACAATTGAGATAAAAACTTACTTCAAACAGATAGAAGGATTAAAAACCGGCGCGCCGGTACGGCTTAGTGGCTACGATATCGGCAATGTAAGTTCAATTTCACTTGCAAGCGATACTTCTGCAAAAGTTGAAGTGTGGATGCGGATTGACAGCGAGCTAAAACATTTTATCCGCATTGATAGCGAAGCATCTATTGAAACGGAAGGATTGGTTGGAAAAAAAATTGTTTCAATTACTCCCGGTTCTCCTTCTGCCGAAGAGATTAACGAAGGCGGGATGGTGAGATCAAAATCGCCCGTGAATATTTCTAAGATAATAGAACAAACCGAAGCAGTGATGGGCTATATGAAAGATCTAACAAAAGATTTTT
>JBFLWC010000282.1:0-2765 GCA_040758415.1 Bacteroidota bacterium
TGGTAAAATTGCAATATCAAACAGGACTATTGAACGCGCAGAAAAACTTGCCGAGAAAATTCACTGCGAAATTGTTCCGTTCCAATTTTTAAAAGAACATCTGCACAACTTTGATATCATAATCAGTGCAACGAGCGCAGCAAATATTATCATCTCTCTTGATGATATTAAATCAGCTATGAAAAAAAGAAGAGCCGCACCGGTTGTGTTGATGGATATTGCAGTTCCACGAGATATTGACCCCGAGGCAGGAAAGATTGATAACGTGTTTTACCACGATATGGATTCACTGAAAATAATTGTTGAACAAAATTTGCAGAAACGGAAAGATCAAATTCCGCTTGTCGAAAAAATAATAATGGAAGAGATGGTTAATTTCTTCGGCTGGTATAATACACTTGACGTTGTTCCAACAATTAAATCAATGCGCGCTTTCTTTGAAGAGATTCGAACTGATGAGTTAGAGAAAATTAAAAACAAAGTGAGTGAAGAGGATTTTGCTAAGATTGAAGATATGACACGCCGGATGATTGGACGCTTGCTGCACAACCCGACAATGAAACTAAGAGAGTTTGCTGGAACCGGCGACAATATAAAAGACGTTACAGCAAACACAATCATTTTGAAAGAACTTTTTAATCTTGGCGATGTACCGTTGAACGGTAAAGCGCAAAACGAAGATGAAAATAATTTTGAAGGAAAAGATGAGAAAGAATAGATTCTCGATCGGCTCGCGTGGAAGCGGGCTTGCACTCTGGCAGGCAAATTTTGTTAAAAAAGAACTCGAACGTAAAAACAAAAATCTTTCTATTGAGATAAAAATAATCGGAACAAAAGGAGATAAAATTCTTGATGTTGCTTTATCAAAAATTGGCGATAAAGGATTGTTCACAAAAGAACTTGAAAATGAATTGTTGAACGGAACAATTGATATTGCCGTTCACAGCTTAAAAGATTTGCAAACGGAAATTCCGGATGGATTAAAACTTGCCACAGTTACAAAACGTCATCCGGTGGAAGATGTTTTGATTGCGCGAAAGAAAGGGATAAAAATTAAAGATTTACGCGCGGGCGCTGCTGTTGCAACCGGATCGCTCCGGAGAAAATCACAGCTGCTTCATCTCCGTCCCGATATAAAAGTTGAAGAGCTGCGCGGTAACGTTCCAACACGCATAAAAAAATTCCTCGATTCGAATTGGGATGCAATAATTTTAGCGCGTGCAGGAGTTGAACGCTTGAAGTTGAACAAACATATTTCATCAATTATTACTACTGACGAAATTTTGCCTGCTGTCGGTCAGGGCGCACTCGGAATCGAAATTCACAAGGACAATAAGTTTGCTGAAGATATCTTGAAATCAATTAACGACGAAAATACTTTTATTGCTGTTGAAGCTGAACGCTCTTTAATGAAAACTTTAGAGGGCGGCTGCCAGGTTCCAATAGGAGCTTATGCGCAGACAAAATCAAACGGTTTATATCTTGATGCTATCGTTTGCGCTGTTGATGGTTCTATTACGTTTAGAAAAAAAATACGCGGTGCTAAAACAGAACCGGAAAAATTGGGACGGGAATTAGCAAAAGATTTATTGAACGCAGGCGCTTCTGAAATTTTAAAAGATGTTTATAATAGTTCACGTGCAAAGTGAGTTCACTAAAGAACAAAACAATACTAGTTACAAAAAGTAAGGCAGATGCTGAAAAATCTGTTCGCGTCCTGTATGATGAAGAAGCACAAATCATCTATTTCCCCACAATTAAAGTTGTGCCTGTTGTTGATTCACCAGAGTTGATTAATGCTTTACGAGTGTTTGATGAATTTGATTATCTAATTTTTACTTCGTCAAATGCTGTTGTAGTGTTTACGAAAATTGCAGAACAAAACGAACTCGATCTATCCAATATAAAAATTGCAGCGGTTGGCAAAAGCACAGCTGAAAAATGTGAATCGTTTGGAATAAGGATTAATATTATACCTGATGAGTTCAGTGCAAGAGGATTGATAAATAAGTTTTCCGAACTTGATTTAGGCGGCAAAAAAATTTTTGTTCCTTGCTCTAAACTATCGCGCGATGAATTGTGTTACAGACTTACAGAATTAGGTGCCGAAGTTCTTTCGGTTCCGGTTTATGATCTCCTTCAAAATGATTTGAATGAACTGAGAAGTGAATATGAACAGATTCATAGAACACCCCCTGATGTTCTTGTTTTCACAAGTCCATCATCGTTTGATAATTTTAGAAAGCTGGCAGGTGTTGATGATAAATATTTCGAGAGAAGTTTAATCTGTGCTATCGGCTCAACAACCGAACAAGCAATTCGGCAGTATGGGTATGTTGTTCATATAGTTCCAAAAATTTTTTCACTTCAAGGAGCTGCAGAAGCAATAGCAAAATATTTTCAACTAACAGCCAATATTGCCTAACCGGAGGATACTTGACCAAATTACAAAACGATCTGTTTCTTAGAGCATGCAAACGAAAAAAAGTTGAACGCACACCAATCTGGATTATGCGTCAGGCGGGAAGATATTTACCTGAGTATCGCGCAATTCGCAAGAAAGCAGATTTCATTACTATGTGCAAAACACCCGACCTTGCTGCAGAAGTTACAATTCAGCCTGTTGATATTATCGGAGTTGATGCAGCAATAATTTTTTCCGACATACTTGTCATTCCCGAAGCGATGGGAATGAAGCTCGAGATGGTTGAAAGAAGAGGTCCAAAACTTTATTCTCCCATTCGAACAATAGATGATGTAAATAA
>JBFLWC010000283.1:0-3176 GCA_040758415.1 Bacteroidota bacterium
CAATAGGCGGTGGGTTTCAGTTACCAACACTAAAAGAGATTTACGGGTTTGGAGTAAACGCCGAATTAAGAATTCATCCTTCCAAAAAAGCTTTGCGTGGATTTTACGTCGCACCAAATTTCTCTTTTAACAATCTAACTACTTCTACATCGAGTTCTGATGCCAGAGTATTTTCCGCAGGCATTTTGTTTGGATGGCAGTGGTTCCCTGGAGACGAATTTGCCATGGGATTGGGAATCGGGATAGACAGATATTTTATTTCCAATTCCCGAGATGCCTTTACTTCTTACGATGGAAATGTTCCTGCGGTCAGGTTCGATATCGGTTATGCCTGGTGAAAACAATGAAATTATTTTCATTAAAAAATAAAACTGCTATTGTTACAGGTGCGCTTGGATTAATAGGTAAAGAACACTGCAAAGCATTAAGCGAAGCAGGTGCAAATGTTATTGCAGCAGACCTCGATGCAATCAAGTGCGCTGAGTTTGCACAGACGCTTGTAACCGGATCAATCGGAGCTGCACTTGATGTTACAAATCCAGCATCAATAAAAAATTTACGGGATTCGGCAATAAAAAAGTTTGGATATATTGATATTCTTGTGAACAACGCCGCAATCAATGATATGTTCGAAAATCCTAAAGCTGCAGGCGAGCTATCTAAGTTTGAAAATTATCCGCTTGAGCTCTGGCAAAAATCGCTTGATGTGAATCTGACAGGAGTATTTTTGTGTTCACAAATTTTAGGCACTGTGATGGCAAAGCAAAAAAGGGGAAGTATTATAAACATTGCTTCGACTTATGGAATTGTGGCTCCTGATCAATCGCTTTACATCAAAGAAGACGGAACTCAATCATTCTACAAACCGCCTGCTTACTCAGCAACAAAAGGTGCAGTGATTATGTTTACAAAATATCTTGCCGCATATTGGGGAAAGGACGGAGTTAGAGTAAATACTCTTACGCCCGGCGGAGTAGAAAATAATCAGGATGAATTCTTTATCCAAAAATATTCCGCAAAAACTCCGCTTGGAAGAATGGCAAAGCCAACTGATTACAAAGGCGCGTTAATTTTTCTTGCAAGCGACGCCTCAAGATATATGACAGGCGCAAATCTAATTGTAGACGGAGGATGGATTTGCTACTAACTTTTAAACTCAGTCACTTAGGAACTCAGGCACTCAGAAGATCGAATGAAGGAAAGAATCGCTGCACTCAATCCGTCAGCTGACGGAAGGAAAGATGAGCGAAGAGATTTATTCCTTCTTTGAACGAAGTGATTTTTTTTTCTTTTAGCGAAGAGATTTATTCCTTCTTTTTTCAGGAATTTATATGACAAAAAAAAAACTTACCAAGAAACAAATATTAAAACGAGCAGCAAAAATTAAATTGCTTCTTGCAGATTGCGACGGCGTTCTTACCGACACGGGAGTTTACTACTCGGCACAAGGTGAAGCGATGAAACGATTTTCCATTCGAGATGGTATGGGTGTTGAACGTTTGCGCAAATATGCAGATGTTGAAACCGGAATAGTTACCGGCGAAAATACAGATATAGTCCGCAAGCGCGCAGAAAAATTAAACATGCAAGAAATTCATCTCGGCATAAATCACAAGGATGAAGTGTATAACGAAATCCTTACAAGAAGAAATTTGAAAGCAGAAGAAGTTGCGTTTATAGGAGACGACTCTAATGATGTTAAAATTATGAAACTAGCCGGATTAACGGCCTGCCCGAGCGACGCAACAAAATTTGCAAAAGATCTTGCCGATGTTATTGTTGAAAGCAAAGGCGGCTTTGGCGCATTCCGCGATTTTGCAGAAATTATAATAGAAGCAAAAACAAAAAAGAAGTTATATCGAAAGGATAGCAATGAAATCAAATAAAATTAAAGTCGGTAAAAAATTCATCGGAGAAGATGAGCCGGTTTATATAATTGCAGAGATTGGAATCAATCATAACGGTTCGATCGCGCTTGCAAAAAAATTGATAGACGGCGCAGTATTTGCGGGATGCGATGCAGTGAAATTTCAAAAGCGCACACCCGAACTTTGTGTGCCGAAAGATCAATGGTACATCGAGCGCGATACTCCATGGGGAAGAATTACATACATCGAATATCGTCGTAAGATTGAATTCGGCTTTGAAGAATTTTTTGAGATTGATAGTTACTGCAAAGAAAAAGGAATTGATTGGTTCGCATCGCCGTGGGATGAAAATGCAGTTGACTTTTTAGAAAAATTCAAGCCCGTCATTTTAAAACTTTCTTCAGCTTCATTAACAGATCATTCTCTGTTGAAAAAAGTAAGAGCAACCGGAAGACCAATAATTCTCTCAACCGGAATGGCTACTATGGAAGAAGTTGAAGATGCAGTGCAAATTTTAGGAACGGGAAATTTAATGATCGCTCAATCAACTTCTACTTACCCATGCAATGTAGAAGAACTCAACCTGCGTGTAATTCAAACATACAAAGAAAAATTCCCGGGAGTTCCAATTGGTTACTCCGGACACGAGACCGGACTTGCACCGACAATTGCCGCAGTAGCTCTCGGTGCATCTTTTGTTGAACGACATGTTACACTCGATCGGGCAATGTGGGGAACAGATCAAGCTGCTTCAGTTGAAATAAACGGGATGCTAAAATTAGTTCAGGATATTCGAGATATTGAAAAAGCCCTTGGAGATGGAATTAAAAAAGTCTACGAGAGTGAATACAAAAACATCGAAAGACTTAGAAGAATAAAACCGGGCATAACGGTATAGCTATTAAAAATCTTTATAACCACGTTTGAATTTTTTTTCTAACTAACTGAAGTTACGCAAAAAGGACTTGGCTAAGCCAAGCTGCAGTTTGTATAACTTCAGTTACTAATTATGTAATTGAACAAACACAAATTATGCCTAAAAGTTTTACACTAAAAACCGTTTCATTACTCGCTCTGTTTATTACAATTATTTCTTGTAATGATCAAGACGGAATAAAAGTAATTGATCTTTCTCAAAGAGAAAAAGCACAAAAGGTATTTGAGACAAAGGATAACCACAAACTTTTTGTTGCAGTTTCATCAATGATTTCTCCGGTAGAAACTTTTTATCTATATGGAAATTTGATAGAATATATTTCGGCGAAGATGGGTGTTTCTATCGAATTCAAACAGCGCAAAACTTACGAA
>JBFLWC010000284.1:0-4154 GCA_040758415.1 Bacteroidota bacterium
GATAAATCCCAAAATCTCAAATAACAAATACCAAATAAACTACAAATGACAATTTCCAAACAAATCACAGCAATCAATCTTCAAAAAAATTTTATAATTGCTTTTTGGTTATTTGAATTTCCTTGTTATTTGGAATTTGTTATTTGTGATTTGATCATTGTTATTTGCCATTTGTTATTTTCATACTGATATCGAGTGCTTTAACACTATGAGTTAATGCCCCAACGGAAATATAATCAACGCCGGTTTCTGCTACCGCACGTACATTTTCCAGATTTACTTTTCCAGAAGCTTCAACTTTTGTTTTCCCATTTATCGTTGCAACGGCTTCTTTCATTTCTTGCAGAGACATATTATCAAGCATGATAATATCTGCTCCGGCGTTTAATGCTTCTTTTACCTCATCAAGATTCGCTGTCTCAACTTCAATTTTCATTTTTCTTTTCAAATTTTTTTTAATCTGCTTAACTGCTTCTGTTATACTTCCGGCAGCTTTGATGTGATTGTCCTTAATCATCACCATATCATAAAGTCCGATGCGGTGATTTGTTCCTCCGCCGCATTTAACCGCGTACTTATCAAATAATCTCAACCCCGGAACGGTTTTCCGCGTATCCAAAATTTTTGCATTCGTACCCGAAACTTTTTCAACATAAACAGAAGTTAGAGTTGCGATACCCGACATTCTCTGCAAAAAATTTAACGCTGTTCTTTCACCGCTTAACAGCGCACGCGCAGAACCTTTTACTTCTGCTATTTTTGTTCCGGCTTTCACTTTCGCGCCATCATCAACAAAATTTTTCCAGATAATTTTTTCGTCTAGTTTTTTGAAAACTTGTTTTGCAATATCGAGCCCCACAATTATGCCGTCTTGTTTCGCTATGAAACTTGCCGCTGCTTTTTCTTTTTTGGGAATAAGGAGATCGGTAGTAACATCGCGTTTGCCGATATCTTCTTTCAACGCAGTTGAAATTACTTTTTCAAAATTTTTCTTGTTTAGTTCCTTCATTATAAACATCATTTTATTGATAAAAATTTACTTTCATCGTTCTTTTTTTGAACGATCGTGTATTTCATTTTGTCGTTCTCATTCGGAAAATCCGAGCGAAGATGACATCCTCTGCTTTCTTCACGAAGCAGTGCGGCGTTTGTAATTAAGAGTGCTACCTCAAGCAGACTTTTCGATCTGCTCGAATAATATTCGTTATCGTCAACAATGAGATTTAATTTTTCGCGGAAAGATTTTCCCGCCACAGTCAAAGATTCTTTTGATCTCACGATTCCAACTTTATCCGTCATCGTTTTTGCGATTTCATTTTTATGCAAAAGGTATTCCGCTTCGTTTTCTTTACTTACTGAAAAAGAATTCTTTTCAACAACATCATCATTTATTTCTTTTGATGATTGCGCCGCAAAATCAACAGCGCGTTTTGCAAACACGAGACATTCGAGCAGTGAATTGCTTGCCAGCCGGTTCGCACCGTGAACTCCGGTCGATGCAATTTCACCAACAGCAAAAAGTCCGTTCAAATTTGTTTCGCCGTTCAATCCGGTTTTAATTCCGCCAATCATGTAATGAGCCGCCGGCGCAATCGGAACCAAATCATTTGTAATATCAACTTTGTATTTGAGTGCTTCGCCGTAAATATTTGAGAAGCGCTCTTTAATTTTTTTTGCATCGAGATGACGCAAATCCAGATAAACATTCTGCTTACCGGACTTTTTCATTTCAAAATAGATCGCTTCCGAAATTACATCGCGTGGTGCAAGCTCCGCTTTCTTCTGCTGCTCTTTTAAAAACCGTTTCCCTTTTTCATTCACAATGTATGCACCCTCTCCGCGCACAGCTTCGCTTATCAAAAATGTTTCGTCGGTTCCTGAATAAAACGAAGTTGGATGAAATTGTATGAACTCCATACTTTCTATTTCTACGCCGGCATCGTACGCAAGTGTTAATCCTTCGCCAACGGATGTGTGCGGATTTGTAGTGCGTTGATAAATTGCCGATGCGCCGCCCGCTGCCAATATTACTTGTCCGGTGAGTGTGATATTTTTTTTGTTCTGCCAATTGTATGCAGAAGCTCCAACACAATTTTTTTTATTGCAAATAAGTTTGTGCACAAGTGTGTTTTCAAAAATTGTAATGTTGGAATTGTTCTCGACAAATTTTGAAATGAAGCCGACAATTTCTTTTCCGGTTGCATCGCCGCCGGAATGAAGAATGCGTCTTTTGGAATGCCCGCCTTCGAGTCCGAGCGCAATATTTCCGTTCTGTTTATCGAACGGCATTCCCATTTCAATCAATTCAAAAATTCTTTCGCGCCCTTCACTCACAAGAATTTCTACCGCATCAGTTCTGCACAAACCGCGTCCGGTTTTAATTGTATCTTCGTAATGAAGTTCGGGCGAATCGTCTTTATCAATTGCGGCGGCAATTCCTCCTTGCGCCCAATATGAATTGCTGATTTCAATTGTGCTTTTTGTAATTAATGCAACACTTCCGAATTTAGAAGCATACATAGCTGAATATAAACCGGCAAGTCCAGCACCAACTATCACAAAATCAAAACGATATTCGTTCATACAAAGTCTTTCTTTTTATAAGTAATGTAAGATAGGAATTTTTAATTAAAGGCAGAGGAGCGTTGTATAACTATTTTCAATCAAGTTAATGAGAAAATTTTTTATGTAAAAAAATTTCTGAAAAATAGATAATCAACCATACTGAATGCAGAATGGAGTGCCTAAGCAAAGTTCCGAAGGGATGGCTTCGCCAAAGGAATGAATCGCTTCGTTCATCTTTTCATCCCGCCAAAAAGACGGCGGGCAAGCTTTCCTTCCCCCCATGCTTATCCGGCAGGCAGGTCCGGCGGATTTGCCATTTATCATTTATAATTTATCATTCGTACTTCGTATTTCGTACTTCGTACTTCTTTTGTGTTAGTGGTGATTTTTTTCACTTTTTTGTTGTAAATTATTCGAGGAATAATCAAATCACAAAACTAAATTGAAAGGCGTTCAATGAAATTCACACGAAAAGAATTTATAAGGGCATCATCAATAATTACGGGCGGATTACTTCTGCCCGGCTCAAAAGCTCTTACACGATTGATGGATGAAAGCAGCAACTTCAAAATCATCCGCAAAAATATTGGCATCTACACCGAACGGGGCGGAACAATGGGCTGGCTTATTTCCGACGACGCTGTTGTTGTAGTTGATTCTCAATTTCCCGATACAGCAAAAAATTTTATGACTTCACTGCAAAAGAAAACGCCGCGCAAGATTGATCTTCTGTTCAACACGCATCATCACGGAGATCATACTGCTGGCAACGTTTACCTAAAAGACTTTGCAAGTAAAATTGTAGCACATGAAAATTGTCCCGCACTTCAGAAAAAAAGTTACGGAAGCGATCCAAACAAACCGCAAGTTTATGCAGACACGACGTTCAACGATGAATGGATGCTTGTTCTCGGCAAAGAAAAAATTCACGCTAAACATTTCGGGGCTGCCCACACAGGCGGAGATGCTGTTATTCATTTCATGAACTCGAATGTTGTGCACGTTGGCGATCTTGTCTTCAACAAAACATTTCCATACATAGACCCTAACGGCGGCGGCTCAATTAAAGGTTGGTCGGAAGTCCTGGCAAATATTTCAAATCATTTTTCGAAAGACACTCTCTACATTTTCGGACACGCAGCCTCCCCGGAAATTGTTACAGGTTCTGTTAAAGATCTGATCGAAACAAAAGATTACCTTAACACACTTCTCAACTTTGTCTCGAAGGAAATCAAAAACGGAAAAATAAAAGAACAAATTGCAGCAGCAACTGAAATTCCCGGTTTTGCTCATTACAAAGAGCGGTGGGAAGGTGCAAGAAAATTAAATCTCGAAAGCGCTTATGACGAATTAATGAAAAAGTGATTATCAGTAATCAATTTATTGGTAAGGATGCTTTAAAAGATTAGGACCGATTCGGTTTTTATCGTGCAGCATCGTCAATTCTGCAAACCGTTCTAAATTGGCAGTAGCGACAAACCTTGTTTTCTCTATCGGAAAGTTTTGAAAGATGAAATTTACCACTTGAAATTGATTCAATATATTTTTTGATATGCTCGATTGATTTTTGAATGAGCTGTTCTATGTTC
>JBFLWC010000285.1:0-2359 GCA_040758415.1 Bacteroidota bacterium
CATCGAAGAAATTGAAGAAGAATTTAGTGTTGAAGAAGATAAATCCGGAATACCCGCCGATGAAACAAAGGAAAAACCATTGGCTAAATTAGAAAATGAAAACAGCGACCAGATGAAAGTTGATCTTGCAGAAATTCTGGAACACAAAGAGATGACAAGAATTATAGAAGTGATTTTTGATTACGACATCGAAGATTTTGCTAAAATGATGGATGAAATTTCAAATTGTAGGAATATTGACGATGCTTATACTGTAATTAACAACACACTTGCAGCCCGCCGTATAAACCGCAACTCAAAAGAAGCAGAAACATTTCGATCAATTATTTCAGAATATTTTGGGCACAAATAAAAATTATGTTCATAGACTACGCAAAAATATTTATCAAAGCCGGCAACGGCGGCGATGGCGCAGTGGCATTCCGGCGGGAAAAATATGTTCCTAAAGGCGGACCTGCCGGAGGAAATGGCGGCGTTGGAGGCAGTGTAATTTTCTGCGCAGATAAAAATCTAACTTCACTTTTAGATTTTAGATACAAAAAAAAATATGAAGCTCAAGATGGAAAACCCGGCGGCTCTTCTTTGAAAGACGGAAAGAGCGGCGCTGATATCATTATCAAAGTTCCTGTTGGAACTGTTATTAAAGATGCTGAAACTGAAGAAGTTCTCTTCGATCTTGATAGCGATGAAAAAGAATTTGTTGCTGCTAAAGGAGGTAAAGGTGGAAAGGGGAACAGCAACTTTGCAACTCCAACAAATCAAACTCCTCGATTTGCGGAAAATGGAAAACAGGGCGAAGAAAAATTCGTTCTGCTCGAGTTGAAGTTAATTGCAGATGTAGGACTTGTTGGTTTTCCGAACGTAGGAAAGTCAACTCTAATTTCTGTTATTTCGGATGCCAAACCTAAAATTGCCGATTACCCTTTCACTACGCTAGAACCGAATCTTGGAATTGTTCGTTACAAGGATTTTAAAAACTTTACTGTTGCAGATATTCCGGGCATCATAGAGGGTGCACACCTTGGCAAAGGACTTGGATTGAAATTTCTTCGTCACATCGAGCGAACAAAAATTTTATTGTTGATGATTGATCTTACCTCAGAGAATTACGTTCAAGATTATAAGACGTTAATTGACGAGCTTAATCAATATTCAAAAGTCTTGAGCAAGAAGAAAAAAATCATCGCATTCTCCAAATCGGACCTGATTGAAGAAAAAGAGTTGAAAAAAATTAAAAAAAGAAAAATTCCCGGTTACAGCGGACCAGTTCTAGTTTTTTCATCGGCAACCCGTTACGGACTTGAAGAATTATTGGACGTGTTATGGCAGAAGTTAAACGACTGAGCGTAAGCGGTTACGCCGCCCGTCTGATTTTATTTTTTCTCATCACTTGCGTAGCTGCATTGATTGCTTTGTGTGCCGGTCCAATCAAAATTGGCTTTACAGATTTGATTGCTGCACTTTTTACAAACAGTGAAAACCAAACTTTAACGCAAATTATTTTTGAGATTAGACTGCCGCGTGTATTGTTTGCAATTGCAGTGGGCGGCGGTTTATCAATTGCCGGTGCAGTGTTTCAAGCAATGTTAATGAATCCATTAGCCGAACCGTACATTCTCGGAATTTCGAGCGGAGGAACATTTGGTGCAGTTATATCTTTTTTAATCGGCGCTTCGTTTTTAGGTACTCAACTTTTTTCTTTTGCCGGCGCATTGATTGTGATGATGATTGTGTTTGTTCTCGGAAAAAGGTTTGGTGAGCTCGATCCAAATGTTTTGTTATTAACAGGTGTGATGGTGGGTGCATTTTTCTCGGCTGCTATTTTATTGATGATGACACTATTAAACGATTCTCTTCGCACTGCAATTTTTTGGTTAATAGGAAATCTTTCGATTGCAGAAAAGGAAAATTTGAAATTTGTTTTGCCAGTCTCTCTTATTGTTTCTTTTCTATTGGTGTTGAATTCCAACAAATATAATTTACTTAGCTTAGGGATTGATACAGCTAAACAGCTGGGAGTGAATACATCCTTTTTAAGAAATTATACTTATTTATTAACCAGTTTGATGATTGGTGTTTTAGTTTCTGTAAGCGGCATAATTGGTTTTGTTGGGTTATTAATTCCACACGTTTGCAGAATGATATTTGGTGTAGATAACAGAATTGTATTGCCCGCATCGTTTTTTATTGGCGCTGCTTACTTAACACTGGCAGATACAGTTGCGCGGGTTTTAATTTCACCGTCTGAACTTCCTGTGGGTGCTGTAACTGCATTAATTGGAGCGCCGATTTTTATTTATCTATTAAGAAAAAGATTAAACACAATTATTTGAGAGAGACGATATGAAAACAAAATCTA
>JBFLWC010000286.1:0-2654 GCA_040758415.1 Bacteroidota bacterium
CTTCGCCGGGAATACTTTTTACGGTTTCAATTTCGATGCAGTTGACTGGGCATGCGCGCGAACACTGATCGCATCCTATGCAATCATCCATATTAACATATAATCTATTTCTAACACGCTCTGGCAGCGGAACTTTTACATCTGGATATTGAATTGTAACAGCCGGAGTGAAAAGGTGTTTGAATGTAATTTTCATTCCAACAAGTACGGTCCAAATGCCAAGCCAGGTATTTTTTAGATAATCTTTCATTTACAATAACGATATTATTCCAACAATAATTAAGTTCACAAACGCATAAGGAATTAAATATTTCCAGCAGACGGTCATCAGTTGGTCAACACGCAAGCGGGGGAGAGTCCAGCGCAGCCACATCTGAACGAACACAAAAAAGATTCCTTTTGCGATGAACCAAAATCCCTGCTCGAATGGAACGAGCCATTGAGCATCGAATGAGTTCCCTAAGTATCCCAGAGGCGATTGATAACCTCCGAAGAAAAGAATTGTAACAATTGCAGAAACAGCAAACATGTTTGCGTATTCTGAGAGCATAAACATCGCCCATTTCATTCCTACATATTCTGTAAAATAACCGGCTACTAATTCCGATTCCGCTTCCGGAATGTCGAACGGGGTTCTGTTTACTTCTGCAAGAGTGCTGATGTAAATAATTAGAAATCCAATAAGCATAAAAGGAATTAGTAAAAATTTTGCCAAGCCGAATGCAGGTCCGCCTAAAATATTCCAGTTCCAGAAATGGGCTGTTTGCAATTGACTCATCTTATCCAAACTCAAAGTGCCGGTTAACATAACCATCGTAAGAACTACAAGTGCAGTGGGAATTTCGTAACTGACAATTTGCGCAGCCGAGCGCATCGCACCAAGCAAAGAATATTTATTGTTGGATGACCAGCCCGCCATTAAAATTCCGGCAACAACAACACTCGAAATAGCCAGAACGTAAAAGATACCCACTTCAGCTTCGCTGCCGATAAGTTTGCTTGAAAACGGAATTGCTGCATAAGCTGCAAAACTTCCTGTAAAAACAAGAACCGGCGCAATTGTAAAAAGTTTTCTATCGGCTTCTGTTGCAATGATGTCTTCTTTCTGAAGCATCTTGACAAAATCTGCAATGGTTTGAAGAACGCCGTGCCATCCGACGCGCATCGGTCCTAATCTATCCTGCATATGTGCAGAAACTTTTCTTTCTAACCACACAGCAAAAAGAACAAAAAGTAAAATGAAAACTAACGGCACTGCAGCGGTTAAAAGCGTTGCAAGAATTTCGTTGCCGGTTATATTAAATAGAAATTGATACATTATCTATCCACTTCTCCTAAAACAATATCTATACTTCCAAGTATTGCAATTACATCTGCAACAAGATGCCCTTTGCATAATTCACTCATAATTTCCAGATTAACAAAAGATGGTGCGCGGACTTTCACTCTGAACGGGTTCAAGCCGCCGTCGCTAATTATAAAGTAACCTAATTCTCCGCGCGGATTTTCAACGCGGGCATATACAGTCCCTTTCGGAGGTTTAATTCTTTTCGGTATCGCAGAATGAACATCACCTTCTGGAATTTGATCAATTGCTTGCTCGATGATTCGTAAACTTTGTTCCATTTCTAGAATACGGACGTAATAACGATCCCAGCAATCGCCAACAGATCCAACCAATCCTTTTCCTGTTGGAATTTCGAAATCGAATCGGTCGTAAATTGAATAAGGGTCTTCTCTTCTAAGATCGAAAGCTAATCCGCTGCCGCGTAAAACGGGTCCTGTTGCACCAAAGTTGATTGCAGTATCGAGCGGAAGAACACCTATGTTTGCTGTTCTCTCGATAAAAATTTTGTTGAATGTAAGAAGATTGTTCAACTCTGTAATTGTAGGGCGGAAGTAATTAACAAATTCTTTTGTGAGCCGAATAAAGTCTGGATGAATATCGTGTGAAAGACCGCCGACCCACATATAATTGTAAAGAAGGCGCGCACCGCAAGTCATTTCGAATAGACTTAAAATATGTTCGCGGTCGCGGAAGAGATAAAGAAATGGAGTGAATGCGCCTATGTCCAAACCGTTTGTTCCGATCGCGACTAAGTGTGAAGCAATTCTTTGCAGCTCGCCCATAATTACGCGGATGTACTCAACCCGTTCCGGAACTTTTATACCTAATAATTTTTCGACCGCAACAACGTAACCAAAATTATTATACATCGAAGCAAGATAATCCATTCTATCGGTGTATGGGATAACTTGAGGATAGGTCATCGCCTCGGCATGTTTTTCAAAGCAACGGTGAAGATAACCGATGTGGGGTTTTACACTTTTAATAAGTTCGCCATCGAGTTCAAGTTCAAGCCGCAGCACTCCGTGTGTTGACGGATGCTGTGGACCCATATTTAAGATCATCGTTTCGGTTTTCAAAGCCATCTTTTTGTAGTCGTTAGTATTGAGTATTTAGTCGTTAGTATTCAGTTGTTAGGTTTAGTTTATAGAGCTAAAATTAGTTCTTTAAAGAATTCATTAAGCCGTTTAACATTTTCTGGATTTCATTAATTTTATTATTTCCTTCATCTAGTTCTTCTATTGATATGAATTCCAAATCAAATGATAAAATTAATTAAGTTTCTAATTCGCTTGCTGATGAATAA
>JBFLWC010000287.1:0-5535 GCA_040758415.1 Bacteroidota bacterium
TTCTCAATTGCTCTTACTAGAAAAACACTCTGCATTGTTATCAAAAATAATTGAAAATTGATGCTATTAAATTCGCGATTGTCAATTCGCAATTGTCAATTCTCAATTGCTCTTACTAGAAAACACTCTGCATTGTTATCAAAAATAATTGAAAATTGATGCTATTAAATTCGCGATTGTCAATTCGCAATTGTCAATTCTCAATTGCTCTTACTAGAAAAACACTCTGCATTGTTATCAAAAATAATTGAAAATTGATGCTATTAAATTCGCAATTATCAATTGGCAATTCTCAATTACTCTTACAAGCTTGTCGATATTCCAAACCTGTGCAGCGCGCCTATAGACCCCATTGAAGAGAAAGAATAATCAACGTTGTATTTGCTTACAACAAATCCAAGTCCAACACTAAATCCCGCAAGACCGGCGGTCGTTCCAATTTTAAGCTCTCTTCTTTTTTCGTTATCGTAGCCAAGGCGCAATTTTAAACTTTGCCCCAGACGAAATTCTCCGCCGAATGTAATCTGTTTGAAACGGCTTAAAAAGTTATCCTGTTTCTCGTTGAGTTTCTTGAATGACCAGAAAAATTTCAAAGGCATTTTTTCAAGCTCTTTGGAAAAACCAAGACGAATATCCAGCGGCAGGTTTTCTTTTGTGTTGAAGTAACTGGAAAGTTGTGTGCCGAGATTTAGAACCGAGAGACCAAAATTCCATCTCGATTCCGGAACTGCATAATGCAAACCGAGGTCTAGAGCCAATCCTGTAGAAAAACGGTCGGCAATTTTTGAATAGATAAACTTTACATTTGCGCCGTAATAAAAATTTTTATCGAGCTGATTACCGTAGCCAAGCAGCAGAGCCATTTCTCCGGCACCAAAAGAACCAAGCGCCACACCATTCACATCTGCTTTTGTAAATGTTCCGTAATTAATGTATTGAACACCTGCTGCAAATTTTCCAATCCCTTCAAATTCTTTTGAAAAAGAAACACTCGCCACATTTATATCAGCCAGATATTTCAGGAATGAAAATGAAACCGGTATTCCACTTAGTAAATTAATTCCGGCAGGATTATAAAAGATTACGTTCGGGTCATCATTGCCAGCAACAAAACTTCCGGCTATGGCTGCAGCACGCGGACTTGTATCCAATCTCAAAAATTCAAAAGTGTTCTGTGCAAAAATTGTTGATAGGGTTATAAGCATTAAGACGCAAACAAAAATCTTTTTCATACTTCCTATAAATTTTTGATGCGATTTTACAGATTATTATTTATAAAGGCAAACTGATGATGAAAACGTGAAACCCCGATACAAGTCAGCGCAAATGTTAAACCTCCCTACCCGCTCCGAGTCTGATATGTCGGAATGAGATATCTTATGAAGTGGGTTTGTCCGCTCCGCCGATGCGGATCCGTCTTTGGAGGAAATCCGACAACAACAATAAGATATTCAATTCCTTCTGTAGGTAGATCCGCCTACGACGGATCGACCAGAATAGTTGTGCTAAAAGTTTACGATATGCTGGGAAGAGAAATTACAATCCCGCACAGCGGGATTAACGAAGAAAAAGCTCCAGGTGATTACGAAGTGAAATTCTCCGTAGAGACGTTGCATGCAACGTCTCTACCGAGCGGGATTTATTTTTATAGACTGCAGGCCAGCTACTGGACAGTAGCTTCTTTTTTAATTATTGCTTGCTACCAATTCAACAACTTCAACTTTCTCTTTGTAATTTTTCGGCTTCTTTGTTTGTCCGTTCTTCTTATTAGAAACCTCCACCGGGATTTTGTTTTCTTCTTTAATAACTTCTTTTTTTGCCTCGCGGTAAACGTAAACTTCGTTCTTGAAATTTCTCATTACAATTCTATCTTCATCTTTATGAAGAACGTATTGAGGAAGAATCGGAATTTTTCCGCCTCCGCCGGGCGCATCAATTACAAAGTGTGGAATAGCCAATCCGCTGATGTTTCCGCGCAGCTTATACATAATTTCTAACCCTTTATCAATTGATGTTCTGAAATGATTAGCGCCGCGTGTTTCATCTGCCATAAATAAATAATAAGGTCTAACTCTAATTTTGAGCAGCTTCAAAAAAAGTTCTTTCATTACATCGGCTTCATCGTTCACTCCTTTCATCAATACTGCTTGATTGCTTACAGGAATACCTGCATCAACCAACATTCCGCATGCTTTAGAACTTTCCGGCGTAATTTCCCACGGATGATTGAAGTGTGTGTTAACATAAATTGGATGATATTTCTTTATCATCTCTACTAGCTTTGGTGTAATTCTGTGTGGAAGAACGCAAGGCATCTTTGTTCCGAGACGAATAATTTCGATGTGAGGAATTTGGCGCAGGCGTTTTAAAATTTTCTCAAGCATTATATCTGTCAGCATCAGCGGATCGCCGCCGGACATAATTATATCCCGAACTTCTTTGTGCTCTTCAAGATATTTAAAAGCTGATTCGAGTTCTTTCATCGAAATTTTATCCGAGTTGCCGACTTTTCTTTTCCGTGTGCAGAAGCGGCAATACATTCCACATTGACTTGTTGTGAGGAATAAAGCTCTATCGGGATATCTGTGTGTAATGTTTGGGACCGGGCTCATCGCGTCTTCCTGAAGTGGATCCTCGAATCCATCAATATCATCCAATTCTTGTTTATCAGGAACGCATTGTTTCCAAATTGGATCTCCCGGATATCGAATCAAGCTAAGATAGTACGGATTTATTCGCGCCTGGAAAAACTCATCCAGACCCTCTGCCACTATTCTGTCAATGCCAAATTTTTCCACAATTTGATCAACAGAGTGAACACTGTCTCTAACCATTTGCTGCCAGAGTTCCATGATGGTTGCCCTTTATTTTTTTTGACCATTATGTTTTTATGTATTTGCCAAATACTATTAAGTTATCGTTGATTGTGTAAAAATCTTTTATTTGTGATACTATCGAGTAGTTGTTTCTCATATAAAAATTTCTTGCTGCTGTATAACTCTCTTTAGAAGATGTTTCTGCTAAAATCCATCTTCCATTATTTTCCCTCGTAAAGTTTTCCGCGTGGTCTAATAATTTTTTACCTATTCCATTATTTTGTATGTGATTATCTACTACAATCCAGAACAGATCAAATACACCATCTGTCAATGCTCTTTTTCCAACGCAGTAATAACCTGCAATTTTTCTGTCGTTTTCATAAACGAAGATGTTGTAATATCCATCGTCCGGCTTAGCAATTGCATCATCAATCAACTCTACTGCAACTTTTTTTTCTTCTTCGTTAAAATTATTTGTGCCTTCAATGATAGAAACTAATTTTTCTCTATCATCAGCCTGCAGCTTGCGTATCATATGCTATTCTCTTTAATGCGAACGAAGAAATTATATAAAGTAATTCTTCATAACCAATTCCCGCCGCTGCTGCTGAACGAACAAATCCGGCGTCGGGCGAAATATCCGGGTTAGGATTTACTTCAATTACGTAAGGAATATTTTTTTGATTCAAGCGAACATCAACACGTGCATAATCTCTGCATTCTAAAGCTTCAAAAGATTCGCGTGCCATCTTTTCAATTTTCTGTCTCAGTGTGTCATCTAATAATGCAGGGCATTTTGGCATTGTGTGTTTGTAATAAGTACTTTCCGGTGACCACTTTGCCTCATAAGTAATAATTTTGGGAAGGTTATCCGGAAGACCGTCAAAAAGGATTTCTGAGATTGGTAAAATTTGGTCTCCTAGAATAGCAACGTTCAATTCGCGTCCGTCAATATATTCTTCAATTAAAACCTCTTGATTGAAAGTACTGAAGAGATAATTCAATCTTTCTATCATCGAATCGAAATTCTGAACAACCGAGAATTCGGAGATACCAATACTAGCGTCTTCCCGAGCGAGTTTTAAGATAACAGGAAATTTCAACGAGAAATTATTTTTTTTCGGCAGCTCGATAGCTGAAGCAACAAAATGTTTCGGCGTTCTTATTCCGTGCGATTGAAGAATCAGTTTTGTTCTCGATTTGATGAGACAGTTTCCTAGTGCGATAGCTCCGTTACCGGTATATGGAATTCCGAGCAAATCGAAAAATCCAGCCACATAACTTTCGTAATTGGAATTTCCTTCTATAGATTCGACAAAATTGAAAATTATATCCGGCGAGTAGTTGAGAATTTTTTTCATCGCACTTTTTATATCGCTGTTGATCGGAAGTGTTTCAACACTCACGTATTTTTTCAGCAAAGATTTCTTTATCAAAGCAATCTGATTTAAAAATTCTCTTTCAGAAAGGTCAATGTTCTCTTTGGAATCGGAAAAATCTTTTCCAAGATAATTGTTGTAGTAACGAGTCGGCTCGTTATAACAGATTAACACTTTTCCCGAAGGGACCTGGATGAATCGGGACTGTTCGAGTTTCATAATAGATTATATCTCTTGGCAGCTGTTAACAAAACTTTGTTAATCATTTCTTCGTAAGAAAGACCATAAGCGCGGGCAGCTTTCGGGAAACACGAATTATCTTTAGGATCGGGTAGAATGCCCGGCAGCGGATTAACTTCAATGATGTTCGGTTCGCCGTCTTCATCAAGACGAACATCAATGCGGCTCCAATCTTTGCAGCGCAGCACTTTATATGTTTGCAGTGCTGCATTTGCAATTTTATTGTAAAGTGTTTTTTCGATTTGAGCCGGACAGGAAAAAATATCTAATGGTTTGTCGCGTGTATCAACAACCCATTTTGCCTCGTAAGAATATATCGGTATTAATTCTTTTGGCAGTTCATTGAAATTAATTTCTATGATGGGCAGCACTTCAGTCTCTGTGTTGTTGCCAAGGATTGCAACCGTAAACTCTCTGCCTGGTAAAAACTCTTCTATTAAGAATGGTTGTTTGTAAGTTTCAAAATTTGAGGCAAGCCGTTCAATCAGTTCGTCAAAATCATTCACAAATGATGAATTGAAAATTCCTTTGCTCGAACCCTCCGCGACGGGTTTGACCATAACCGGAAATTTCAGGTCAAAACTTGTTCCGTTTTTTCCGGTATGAATCCCTGTAAGATCGTTGAGCGATTCTGCTAAAAAAAATTTTGCTGTAGGAATTTTATGATACGATAAAACTTCTTTTGTTCTTGCTTTGTCTAAACAAGTTGCAAGCGTTAAAGGGTCCGAACCGGTGTAAGGAATTTGCAGCATGTCTAACATTGCAGGTATCTGAGCTTCGCGGCTGATTCCGTTTGCACATTCTGCAACGTTGAAGACGATATCCGGTTTTGTGTTTCTAAATTTTTCGAATGCATTTTCATCCGCTTCGATCATCGTAACATTATGAAAGAGTTCGAGAGCATCTTTAAGTGCATTGATTGTTTCTACTGTATCCCACTCGGCGTAGGTATCGTTGTAAGAATTTGCTGAATTCGTTTGAAGAGAGAAGGGTGTTGTGTCGGAAAAATTTTTTTCTTCCGGTTTTAGATTGTATGTGAGAGCAATTTTTAATTTTTTATTTGGTAGATAAGAACTAATAACAATTCCTTCAAAAAA
>JBFLWC010000288.1:0-2396 GCA_040758415.1 Bacteroidota bacterium
GCTTGTGAAACTACGTGAGGAGTGTTCAGCAAATTTTCAAATAGAAGTTGACGGCGGTGTTGGTCTGGATAACATAAAACTAATATCCGAGGCAGGATGCGATGTTTTTGTAGCCGGTAACTCAATCTTTTCAAGTAACAACATAACTGCGGCTACAGTTGAGTTAAAGAACATGCTTCTGACAGAGAATTCAGAAATCAGGGTCCAAAAATAAATCCGAATCCGCCTTTGGCGGACTTACGGAAAATTCAGAAGTAAGTAGTAAGAATCATAACAAAAAATTCTGAATTCTTATTTCTGATTTCTTATTTCTTAATTCTTATGAGGTTTTAATTGACAATCCAATTAGTTGATTTATTTTATCCGAACGTCTTTCGTAGATACAGCACAAAGTTTAACATCTTTCGCGATTTGTACGAAAAAGATTTGATTGGAATTGAAATCCGCGGAATTGATTACAAACTTTCTCAAAACATCAAAAAAATAATTCTTACTAACAAAGAAATTTGTTACAACACAGGAAAGAAAGGCGATGCTTTTTGCGATTTGCTGGTGCTTGGCTCTTACGGTGTATTTAAGGAATTAGCCAAAGAGATCATTGCAATTGGTAATGAGGACCTTGGGCTTAAAGTTTCAAGAACAATTCAAAACATAACTGAGTACGAAAACAATTTCATCCAGTTAGGAGAAAAAAAATTTTTTTCTAATTGCGCTCATGCTATCGGAATTCTTAATGTTACACCGGATTCGTTTTCGGACGGCGGGAAATATTTTAGCAAAGAATTAGCAGTAGAGCATGGTTTAAAACTTTTAGAAGATGGTGCAGATATTCTTGACATTGGCGGTGAATCGAGCAGACCCGGTTCAGACATGATCACAGATGATGAAGAAATCAATCGTGTTGTGCCGGTAATTGAAGAAATATTAAAACAAAAACCGGATGCAATTCTTTCTATTGACACAACAAAATCCAAAGTAGCTTTTGAAGCCCTGCAGCGAGGTGTTAAAATTGTGAACGATATTAGTTCATTCAGCTTCGACAAAGAAATTTTAGATGTTACAAAAAAGTTTAATGCTGCTTTGATTCTAATGCACATGAAAGGTAATCCTAAAACAATGCAGAAAGATCCATTTTATGAGGATGTTGTTTCGGAACTATATGATTACTTAAATGCAAAAGCTGATGTGGCAAAAAGAGCCGGTGTTAAAAATATTATTATTGACCCCGGTATTGGTTTTGGTAAAAGAGTGTTGGATAATTATGAATTAATTAAACGTCTGAATGAATTCAAGGGAATAGGACAGCCGATTATGATTGGCATCTCAAGAAAATCTTTTTTAGGAAAATCACTTAATCTGAATATTAATGAAAGAGAAAAACCCACATTAGTTGCAGAGACGGTTGCAATTAAAAACGGTGCACGTTTTATCAGAACACACAATGTTATAAATGCATTGCACGCAATCAGATTAAACAACTTTATTGATAACCCAGAGTTAGTACAAAATGTTTGAGGTTTTCAAAATAGGATTTCTTCCGGTTTCATTTCTTGATCTTGTAGATATTTTCTTTGTTACACTAATTTTCTACAAGGTTTTTACTGTTATTCGCGGAACTATTGCAGCGCAGATTTTTTACGGACTACTGATAGTTCTCATTCTTTCATTTTTTACACAAGCAGCAAACTTTAAAGCACTTGGATGGCTGCTAAAATTACTTTCTGATATTTGGGTAATTGCATTTGTAATTTTATTCCAACCAGAGATTAGAAGATTATTGGTGCTAGTTGGAAAAAATCCAATAATCCGGATGTTTATTAAAAGCGATGAAACTAATCTTGCAGATATTATTACTGAAGCCGCGTTTGAACTTGCGCAGCACCAGCACGGTGCATTGATTGTAATTGTTAAATCTGTTGGAATACGTGGAGTTGCAGAAACGGGCGAGTTGATTAACGCAAGAGTTACAAAAAATTTGTTGCGCTCAATTTTCTTTCCACGTTCACCCCTTCATGACGGAGCTGTGATAATTAAGAATGATACAATCGAAGCAGCACGCTGTACACTTCCGTTGTCTAGTGAAACATCGAAGAGCGGGCAGGCGCTCGGTATGCGTCACCGCGCAGGTTTGGGTATCTCGGAACAGGCAGATGTTGTTAGCGTCATCGTATCAGAAGAAACAGGAGGTATATCGGTTGCTGAAAACGGTTCGTTAACAATCGGCTTCTCTAAAGAAGGTTTAAGAAATTATTTGACTAAAGCTCTCCGTAGTTCAAAAGAAAAAAGCTGGAGCGGAATTATAGAGAGCTTCAAAAAAAATTACAGAACAAATGTAGGATGAACAACCGCATAATATGTTTATCAAAAAGAAATTCTAATTTAGTAACTTAGATAAG
>JBFLWC010000289.1:0-5351 GCA_040758415.1 Bacteroidota bacterium
TGAATCCAAGTAAAACGATTAACAAAATCAATTAAATAAAGAAGAATGTTAATATGAAAAAGAACTTTTGTATGATGTACTTCTTTATCCTCTCGTTTAGTACCATGTTTGCACACGGCGAGGGAGTTCATCAATATATGGTACGTGAAGCTTACAAATTACTGAAGTATTACATTGGGCTGGATATTCGTGAAATGAAAGATCATGTTGGTTATAATGAAGAAGGAAATGGGCAATTTTATCCCGGTGGTCTAATTGTAATTGGAGCTTATCAAGAAGATCATAGCGATGCTACAAATGAAGGGTTTGGCATTAATGGTTGGTTAGTAACTAATACTCATTTTTGGGATCCGGACAGAGGAGATGGCTCTCATTTTAAATTGCTTGGAATAGTTTATAGCAATGCCTATCAAAAAGCTCTTAAATATATTTATGGAGGTTATGAATTAAGAGTGCCATATCCTGCTAATGAAATAATCGAGGCTTATAATGCTCCGCCAAATTTATTCCAATTTTATAAGGACGGCAAAATTTATTACAAGGGTTATTATGAGATACCTACTGGAAGATTCATACAACTTCAGCACTTGAATGGTGAATTTGGAGGTCCTCCCAATAAAACAATCCGATGGCTCTCAGGCACATCTGACCATGCTTTTGTTTATGGAATCAGAACAATAGCTGGTTTACTTTATTGGTTTACAAAAGAAGCAGATCTATTTCCTAAACCTTTGACTAATGTTTCTCTTATAGGTACTTTCACATTATATGCTGGTGGAATAGGAAACTGGTACGTTACCTTACAAAATGGGATTGAACCTTTTACATACAACTGGGAAATAATGTACTTGGATGCAACCGGTTATTTACAGACTTATGAAAGCGTTAAAAATGAAAAGGAGAAAAAGGATAAAGAGAAGAAAAAAGATGGTGATATTATTTTTGAAGCTGCACCAAGTGGTTCTTGGTTTTCTGTTGGTACGAACTCACCATATTTCTACAAACCACATAATCCATACGACTTGCGCGACTTCAAATTAAGATGTTCGGTTACAGACGGAAGCGGCACAACAAAGACGTCAAACGAATGGCTTGTTGATGTTGTTTCAACTCCTCTGCCACAAGGAAACATTAGTGCCGATAATAAAAATAATGGTGTAAATTCTTTAACAAAATATTCAGAGGAAAAAACTGTTTCGGTAGATTACGTTCTTGAGCAGAATTACCCGAATCCATTTTCCGCCTGAGGCGGATCCGCCTTTGGCGGAAATCCGGAAACAAAGATTTCCTATTCATTACCGGAAGGGAATTTTGTTACACTAAAGATTTATGATATACTTGGAAGAGAAGTTGTAACAGTTGTAAATGAATTTCAGCAAGCCGGTAAATATGTAAAGACGTTGCATGCAACGTCTCTACCAAGCGGAATATATATTTACAAACTTGCGGCGGGTAGTTATCAGATAACTAAAAAGATGCAGCTTTTGAAATAATTATCAGTTCATATTTAAAGGTCATTATTATCTGAAAAATTAATACTATATTACAAGGCATAAGATGAAAAAAATATTTTTTATAATTCTAGCTTTAAGTCTTCCGTCGGTAATTTCCGCCCAGAATCTTAACGGCAGACTTTCATCATCTTTCTATACGTTTGAAAGATTCGACACACTAAATAGCTCCGACACATTCATAAGAACATTTGAAACTCTTTCGCTCAACTTCAATTATAAAAAAATTTCTTTGAGAACGCGGATGAATTTCGAAGCAAATCTCGGTAAAGCGTTGGACAAAGATCCATACGTGAGATTTTACAATCTTTATTTTGAAGCACGAGACGTTTTTGATATGTTCACACTGAAACTCGGAAGACAACCATTGTTTACAACAGTTGCAGGAGGCCTATATGATGGAGCTAATTTGAAGTTTAAATACGCGAATATTTCCCTTACCGGTTTTTATGGCGGCAATGTTCCGGCTTATCAAAAAATGAAATTTACAGACGACCTTAAAAATGATTATGTAATCGGCGGCAGGTTTGAAGTATTTTTTCTCAATCATTTTAATTTTGGGCTTAGTTACATTGATAAAAATTTTAAGCCGGTTGAATACAACGCTCTTCGATTAAACGAAGATTTAGATCCCGTTACAATTTTAATTCAGCAGAAATCAAATCAATTTAAATTCCTCTCTGCCGAAGCTTCCTACTTTTTAAATGGTGCGCTCAATATAACTACGCGATATGATTATGACATGAATTTCCAGAGGACATCCAAGTTCGAAGCAACCGGACGCGTGCAGGCAACAAACGAGATAGGTTTAGACCTTTACTACAACTGGCGCGAACCAAAGATCAGATACAACTCGATCTTTTCCGTTTTCAACTTTGGCAATTCGCAAGAGATTGAAGGTGGAGTTGATTACAAACTGAGCAAAGATTTTACAATATTTAGCAAGTATGGAAATGTAAAATACCAGGATGAAAATTCACAGCGCATAACAGTTGGCTTAAACACAAAGTTCGGTAGTCTCAGCTATCGAAAAACATTAGGGTATGCAGGAGAACTGGATGGAATTTCTATCTACACAGCCCGAACTTTTGCAGATGGATTTGTAACTCCATCGCTTGGCATTGCTTTTACAAGTTACAAACTTTCTAAAGAGGCAGAGACGAACAACATCACCTCTCTTCTTGCTGGAGTTAATATAAGACCACTGACGGATTTTTCGTTCGACTTGCAGGGTCAGTATTTCAACAACAAAATTTACAAAAACGATTTCAGAGTTCTTTTCAAAGTAAACTACTGGTTTAATACAAATTTCTAAAAGATTATGAAAACAAAATATTTTTATACTGTCATTGCATTGTGTCTAATTTCTTTTTTGACCATTGCGGCAATCAATAATCAAAAAAGCGGCGAGCCGGAGAAAAGTAATAAAGACGTTATCAAGTTTTCGCACGCAGTTCATAAAGATGCAGCCGATTGTGCTACATGTCATACAACTGCTACAGAAAGCGTTTCGTTGAAAACTAGATTGCTTCCGGAAAAAACCGCCTGCGCTACCTGTCATGACGTTGATGATCAGAAGAACTGTAGCCAGTGTCATTACGAAGATAAGTTCGAACCACTTATTCAGAAAAGTTCGGAATTGATCTTCAACCACAAATTCCATTTGACCGATCAAAAATTGGCGTGCGAAACATGCCATAAAGGATTAAGCGAAGTTGCTTACAGCTTTGAATCGGCTTTAGCAAAGCCCTCAATGACACTTTGCACAAATTGCCATAATGAAAAATCAGTTGCTTCTAACGAATGTTCATCATGTCATATATCTACCGTCAGGTTGATTCCACAGGATCATAAAGAAGTTTCTTTTTTACGCGTGCATAAATTCAATGCGCTGAAAGAAAATTCACAGTGCCAAACTTGTCATAACAATACTTTTTGCGAATCCTGTCACGTATCTACAACAGCGATTGATGAAAAAAACAGCGCGAGAGATTTTTATACTCCTTACTCTCCGCACAAATTTACAGATAACACAAAGCAGCAAAACATTTCGCGTGTTCACGATCTGAATTACCAATTTACACACGGTATTGATTTAAAAAGCAAAACGAGCGAATGCCAGACGTGTCATCAGGTGGAAACATTTTGCGCTTCGTGTCATAATTCTAAAAACGCTGACTTCGCACTTGAGGGAACAACACCTATTTCACACAAACTGCCGAACTTTGTAACTATTGGCGTTGGAACCGGCGGCGGGCAGCACGCAATTCTTGCAAAACGGGATATTGAAAGATGTCAATCATGTCATGATGTTCAAGGTGCAGATGCAACTTGCATTCTCTGCCACACAGATAACGACGGTGTCAAAGGTACAAACCCCAAAACACATGTTGCCAATCTGAGGAGTAATGGAGACAGAGGTGATTGGCATACTGATAGAGGTTCGGTTTGTTTTTCTTGTCATACAGATGCTAACGCCCGCCCCGGCGGTGTGAAAGGAGTTGGCTTCTGCGGTTATTGTCATAATTAAATGCCCATCCCTCCCATTCCCAAATGGAAGGGATGAGGAATATAAAATTCAAACCTCGAAGTTAATTCGAGTAATTGTTAAAAATGTTTGAGCAGGTTATGAAACACACAAAATTTTACTTTTTATTAATTACCATATTGAGCGTTACATTGTTTTCATGCAGCGAATTAAAAGATGATATAACAACACCATTAAAAATTGGTGTGCATGGATTGAACGTTCTCAATCCTGCTTCCCAAAATTTTCATGGATTGACAGTAAAAGAAAAAACTTTGGAAAGCTGCAAACAATGTCATTCGGCTAATTTCAGCGGCGGAACTGCAAAGTTAAGCTGCTTAGAATGCCATGAAGCAGTTGATGTTCATAAAGAAGGAATTCTTGATCACGATTCCGCAGCATTTCACGGAGAGTATATTGCAGAAAAGGGATGGAGCTTAAGCATCTGTTCTCAGTGCCACGGTAAACAATATCAAGGCGGCGTTGCTGCTGTTGCTTGTATTAAATGCCACACTAATCCGGGCGGACCCGAAGCTTGCAATACCTGTCACGGCAATTTTAACGATACAACAAAGATTGCACCCCCGCGCGACCTTGAAGACGGAACAGAAACAACCGAGAGCGGAGTAGGTGCACATTCCACACATCTTTATAATGTAAAGATTGCCTCTAATGTAAAATGTTCCGATTGCCACACTGTTCCGGCAAGTTACAGTTCGATTGGACACATTGATAGTTCTGTAGGAGCCGAACTAACTTTTAGTAAAATTTCTAATTATGAAATTGGCTCTGCCTCTTACGACCGCAATACATTCAAATGCTCTAACACGTATTGCCATGGCGGGTTTGAATTCTCAAAAGCTAAGTCGCAATATCAATTTATTTATGTGGAAGACAAAATTCAGGGAAATAATTTCAATCCTGTCTGGAATAAAGTTGATGGTTCACAGGCAAAGTGCGGAACCTGTCACGGGCTGCCTCCTAAAGGGCATGCGGCTTCCGAGATAAGATCGTGTGGAACATGTCATCAAGGCGTTGTTGATGCTAATGGTGTAATAATAGATCCTTCCAAACATTTAAATGGTAAGGTAGATGTGTTTAGCTTGGTAAGTTTCCGCCGCTGATAAAGAATATTGAAGAACTGCCTTTTTAAGAAAAGAGGTTGTCTCAAAAGTAATTATTTTTTAAATAGCACCTGCCTACCGCAGGCAGGTGCAGATGATCCCCCCTCCCGCTACGGCGGAGGCGCAGACTCACCACGCACAGCGGGTTTAACTGAGCCAAATAAAATCGCGACAGGTTTTCGCTGATAT
>JBFLWC010000290.1:0-2141 GCA_040758415.1 Bacteroidota bacterium
TACAGAGATGTTCGCTACCACCTTGCACGGCTAAACTCTTTTATGCAGGAACGTGTTACCGGTATGAACATTGTCCAGATTTTCAACAAAGAAAAAAATGAATTGAGAAATTTTTCCGTTATTAATGCTGCTCATAAAAACGCTAATGTCAAGTCTATCTTTTATTATGCTGTGTTTTTCCCGGTTGTAGAGCTTCTCAGCTCGGCTGCGGTTGCGCTTATTATTTGGTATGGCGGCGGCGAAGTGATTCAGAAAACAATGACAATCGGCGTGCTCTTCGCATTCATTCAATACACAGAAATGTTTTTCCGTCCTATACGCGATCTATCTGAGAAGTATAACATTCTTCAAACAGCGATGGCTTCTTCGGAAAGAATTTTTAAACTGTTAGATAATAAAACTTTCATTCTAAATCCGGAAAATTCCACTCACCTTTCCAAAGTTAAAGGCGAAATTGAATTTAAGAATGTATGGTTTGCATACAACCCAGACGAGTACGTTCTAAAAAATGTTTCGTTTAAAATTAATCCCGGAGAAACTGTTGCAATAGTTGGTGCTACAGGTGCAGGCAAAACAAGCATCATAAATATCCTTACAAGATTTTATGATATTGAAAAGGGCAGCATCACGGTTGATGGCATTGATATACGCAATCTGGATAAACGCGATTTACGCACTTACATTTCAATTGTTCTTCAAGACGTTTTCCTTTTTTCCGGTACAATCAAATCAAACATCTCGCTTGGTTCGGATAAAATTACCGACGAACAAATTATAGAAGCGGCAAAAACAGTAGGGGCGCATAAATTTATTTCTCGGCTTCCAAACGGTTATGATGAAGAGGTAAAAGAAAAGGGTGCAACCTTGAGCGTTGGACAAAAACAATTAATTTCTTTTGCACGTGCGCTTGCTTATAATCCGCAAATACTTATTTTAGATGAAGCGACTTCTAGTGTTGATACCGAAACCGAGCAGTTAATTCAAAACGCTATTGAAAAACTTTTGGTTGGAAGAACATCAATCGTAATTGCACATCGTCTTTCAACAATTCAAAATGCGGATAAAATTATTGTGATGCACAAAGGCGAATTGAAAGAAACCGGCACGCATCAAGAACTTCTTTCACAAAGGGGAATTTATTACCGGCTTTATCAGCTTCAGTATAAAGATCAAGAAATAATCAAAACAGCTTGATGGAGGTATATCATGGCAACAACAAGATTTATGACTCTGCCCCGCCACATTATGGAAGGCGAGAAACTTCATCCCGAAGCAACCGGCGAACTTTCAACAATTCTTCTTCAACTCGGTCTTGCTGCAAAAGTAATTTCACTTGAGGTAAACAAAGCAGGACTTGTTGACATTCTCGGTTTCACCGGAGAGAACAATGTTCACGGTGAAAAAGTTAAGAAGCTTGACATCTATGCGCACGAAATGTTGATTAAGGCGATGGACCACGGAGGGCATTTTTGCGTGATGGCTTCTGAAGAAGAGGAAGACATAATCCATCTGCCACCTCATCAAAAAATTGGAAAATACGTTTTGCTTTTTGATCCTCTCGATGGTTCTTCAAACATTGATGCAAACATCAGCATCGGAACAATTTTTTCAATCTATAAAAGAATAAGCGATGGAAATGGACCCGGCACTATTGAAGATTGTTTACAGCCGGGTTACAAACAAGTTGCTGCCGGTTATATTGTTTACGGATCCAGCACAATTTTGGTTTATACGGCAGGACACGGAGTTTACGGCTTTACGCTCGATCCGGCTTTCGGCGAGTTTTTACTTTCGCACGATAATATAAAAATTCCAAAGCACGGAAGAATCTACAGCATTAACGAGGGAAATTATTTTTCGTGGGACCAAGGTTTGAAAAAATATATTAAGTTCCTGCAGGCAAACATGTTTGATGGGAAACCGTACCAAGCACGTTACGTAGGTTCAATGGTTGCAGATATTCATCGCACGCTTTTGTATGGAGGTATTTTTATGTATCCCGGCGATAAGCGAAATCCCAAAGGTAAATTACGCCTGATGTATGAATGCAATCCGATGTCGTTCATTGTGGAAGAAGCCGGCGGCAGAGCAACCGACGGGGAAAAAAGAATTTTAGAAATAAAACCAGTAGCCCAGCATGA
>JBFLWC010000291.1:0-5677 GCA_040758415.1 Bacteroidota bacterium
CAAACGCTAAAAGAAATTACTCAACCGTTTGTGGATCTTATGAACACATCGCGTGCGCTTTTTGGTCTTAACTTATCTTATGCTATTGAAGGATTGACTTACTTTGGTATTGTTGGTTTGTTAGCAATCTATTTTAACGATTACACAAAATTGGATGACATCCGTGCCGGAAATATGGTTGGCTTTTTGACAGCCGGAATAACTTTGAGTATGTTATTTCTTGGCGCAACTGTTGACTGGATTGGAATTCGTAAAGCGATTCTCTATTCTTTGATTTTTATGCTGTTTGGCAGAATACTATTGACTGTAGCGCCTCATCTCGGTGCGCCCGGTCTTTGGTCTGCTGCACACATCTACGCTATGCTCGGATTATTCGGCGTTATAATTGGCTACGGAATTTATATGCCGGCGTGTTATGCTGGAGTAAAAAAATTCACAACAGAAAAAACAGCTGCGATGGGTTATGCAATGTTGTATGCTTTGATGAATCTTGGTGGGTTCTTACCAGGATTAATTTCTCCACCGGTTCGTAAATCTTTTGGAATTCTTGGTGTCTTCTGGGTATATGTTGTTTTAACTGCTGCGGGTATTGGCGTTGTTTATTTCATCATGACAAAAAAGTCAGTAGAAAAAGCAATTGCAGAAGCAGACAAAGATAAAAATGAAAGCGAGAAAGAAGAGGATGATGAACTTTCTAAAATGAAAGCGAACGAGAAACTGAAATTTTATCTGAAAAACTTTCCGTTAAGAGACCTCCGTTTTCTCTATTTCATTTTTATTCTGATCCCTGTCCAGACATTATTTGCACACAACTGGTTGACTCTTCCACTCTATACAAGCAGAGCATTCGATGGATTTGTAAAAGACAATTTTGAATTCTTTGTTAATCTCAATCCGATCTTAATCTTTATATTGACGCCAATGGTAGCAGCCCTGACTGCAAAGAAGAATGCTTATACAATGATGATTATTGGAACATTTGTAATGGCATCTCCAACATTTATACTTGCTCTCGGCGCTAACATCAATACGCTAATGGCTTACTTGATTATAATGACTATCGGTGAAGCAATGTGGCAGCCAAGATTTTTGCAATGGGTTGCAGAGATAGCACCAAAAAATATGACAGGAATTTACATGGGGATAGGTCAATTTCCATGGTTCTTAACAAAGATAATTACAAGTCTCTATTCAGGATGGTTCTTAATGAATTTCTGTCCGGCAGATACGCCGCCATCTGAAATGAATACACAATTTATGTGGTTGGTCTATGGATTCATTGCAATTATTAGTCCGGTTGGTTTGGTGCTTGCTCGCAGCTGGATGATGAAGGGATTTAAGATGAGTTCCTGAGTGCCAAAGAATTAATATAGTTCGTCTTTCCATTCCGCCACAAAGACGGCGGGCAAGCTTTCCTTCCGTCAGCTGACGGATTAAGCGATCCGCCTTCGAGGGGTTCCTTCTTTTCTTCCCATTGATTTATAAAATAAGTTAGCAAAATTCATTAAATTCCTTCGGCAAAATTTTACCAGATAGATTGGACCTAGCAAAGCAATATATAATTCAGTGCATTGTGGCTGCTGCTAATAATCTTAGATTGAGTTCTGAGAAGATTGAAACTGTTGCAATAATCCGGCAAAGATTTAATGATACCGAAAATCTTACCGAAGAGATTAAAAAAATCAAAAAGATAACCGAGCTTTCAAAACTTGGAATAAAATTAGGCGAGCTTCAAAATTTTATTGAGAGCGGAAAATTTGACTTCCTAAAGCTCTCCGATAAATTCAAAGAACATAGTTACGGTTTGGTGCGAGAACTCAATGCTGTGCTTGATATTTTAACGCCACAAGCTGCGCGGAAAGTATTTCAAAAAATTGACGAGAACTCGCCTGATATTGATCTAACAAGCCGTCCTCACAAAACTCAAAAGGAATCATCGGCTGTAACTATCCAGGTGCCGAAAGAGATAGAGCTTCCAAAACGTTCGCGCGCAGATGAATTGCGCGAAGCAATTATTTTTGAAGAACTTAATAAAGAGAGCGGTTTTAATTTCGAAAACTTTGAAGAGAAAGTTCTACGTCCGATAAAAGAGCTTGATTTATTTCTGAATCGTGTGATGAAGTACGATTTTACAGAGAGCGAGATTAATAATCACATCAAAACAATGAATGAGAACGCGGGGTTTGCACAAAAAGTGGGTTTTGAAATTCTTTCTAACATGCATGCTATTTTTGCACGCGGATTAGAATTAATAAACCAGAAAAAGATTGCTGCAAGCTCGAATGTAGTTGAATCGCTAAGGGCATGTTTAATTGTAATTGTAGCGGTTGTACGCGGGAAGGAAGTTGATATTACTAATTATCTTAACCGCGCAGAAAATTTTGGAAAAACAATTATCAAACAAAGGGAAAGATAAATGGAATTATACGCTGTTATAATGGCAGGCGGAGTTGGTTCGCGGTTTTGGCCCAGAAGCAAAGAAAAAAAACCAAAACAATTAATCCGTATCTTCGGCAAGAACACGATGATTCAAGATACAGTCAAACGTCTCGAAGGTTTAATTGCAAATGACCACATATACATCATCACAAGCAAAGTTCAAAAACTCAGAGTTAAAGAACAACTGCCGCAAATTCCGGAAGAAAATATTATTGACGAACCGTTTGGGAAAAATACGGCAGCTTGTATTGGTCTGGCTTCGGTAATTATAAAAAATAAAAATGAAGATGCAGTTACTATTACACTGCCTGCAGATCATCTTATCAAAGATGAAGAAGATTTTAGAAACTGTTTAACAAATTCAGCAAACTTCGCTTACAAATCTAAAGGTTTGGTTACTATTGGAATAACGCCTACACGACCTGAAACCGGTTATGGATATATCCAGTTTGATGAGAAAGTTGCTGATAAAAATATTCATAAAGTATTAGCGTTCGCAGAAAAACCAAATCTTTCAACAGCAAGGCAATTTCTAGAATCGGGCGATTTTTTATGGAACTCCGGTATTTTTATTTGGCGCGTTGATACGATTCTGAACGAGATAAAAAAATACTTGCCGGATCTTTACGAGGGAATTGGAAAGATGGAAGAGACAATCGGAACGACCTATTTTGAAAAACAGCTTGTTCAAGTTTATGGTCAGTTGAAAAGCATTTCAATTGATTACGGTGTGATGGAAAAATCGAAAAATGTTTATTTAACAAAAGCGGATTTTTATTGGAACGATGTTGGCAACTGGGAAGCTGTTTATGAAATTTCGGAAAAAGATGAAGAAGGCAACGCCATTGTTGGTGATGTTTATACAGAAAAAACTTTTGGCTCTTATATTTTTTCGCCAAGAAAATTCACGGCGGTAATAGGCGTCGAAAATCTTGTCGTCATCAACACAAACGAAGCTCTCTTAGTTTGTCATCGAAACAACACGCAAGACGTTCGCCAGGTGGTTGATTATCTTAAGATGAACAAACGGGCAGAGCTTGTCTGATGAAAAAACAAAGCAAAATGAAAAAATTAATTACCGAAGACGATGTTAAAAAAATTTTGAAGAACGGCGGCAAAGAAATTGTTCTTGACAAAGACGTTGTTTTAACTCCGCTGGCAAAAGATAGAATCCTTCATTCTGGATTGAAGATTGTCGAAAGCATTTCATATTCATCAACATCTCTCTTGAATACTCAAATCAAAATTGCAATTGGTTCCGATCATACCGGCGTAAAGATGAAAAAGATCTTGTATGATTTTCTGAAGCAGAAGGGTTACGATTTGTGTGACGTTGGTACATTTACAGAAGATGCGGTTGATTATCCGGATATTGCTTATAATGTTGCAAACAGAATTGCTGTTGGAGAAGTTAATTTTGGAATATTGATTGATGCAACGGGAATTCCGTCTGCAATTACTGCTAACAAAGTACCGGGGATTCGCGCTGCAACATGTTATAACGAGTTCTCGGCAAAGAGTTCAAGAGAGCATAACGATGCCAATATTTTAGTAGTTGGCGCACGCACATTAGGCGAAGAAACAATCAAATCAATTGCAGATGTTTGGCTCTCTTCAAATTTTTTGGGGGATCGTCATCAGAGACGGATTGATAAGATCCATGAGGTTGAAAAAAAATATTCTAAGAGATCATAAAAAGATTTTATTCCAGCCGTTTTGTTTTTCGTCATTACATAAATAGATTTGCCTCAAACAAATTGAGAATTACTTTTGTATATCGAAAAAGCATTCGTTGAATCTGTACAGAAAATCGGAGAAGAAATTTTCCTAATTAAAGTGTTTTCGCCTGCAATAGCATACATTGCAAAACCTGGACAATTCTGCAACATTAAAGTCTCTGAAAATTCTTTTCCTCTTTTGAGAAGACCATTCAGTATTTGCGACGTAGATGGCGACTATCTTTTTTTCCTGTTCGATGTGCATGGCGAAGGAACAAAAATATTGTCGAAAAAAAAGAACGGTGATTCTCTCGAATTACTTGGACCCCTCGGCAAAGGATTTCTTTACGATGACAATAATGCAGCCGTGCCGGCAAGTTATGATACTGCTGTAATAGTTGCAGGCGGACTTGGCGTTGCACCGTTTCCTTTTCTAATTAAAAATCTTCCCGAAGAAAAAAATGTTTTTTGCTTTGTAGGCGGTAGGTCCAAAAATCAAGTTGTAATTCACGGTTTGAAGAATATTTCTGTTGCAACAGAAGATGGTTCCGAAGGATTCAGAGGAACAGTTGTGGATTTGTTTAAGGAAGAGATTCATGATTTTTCTCAAAAGAAGTTCAGAATTTTTGCGTGCGGTCCAAATTTGATGTTAAAAGCGCTGCAGGAGTATTGCATCAAAAATAATTTTGATTGTCAGATTTCTGTGGAGTGCGTAATGGCTTGTGGATTTGGAATTTGTCAGGGCTGCCCGATTGGTTCAGGTAATGGAGAATCATATCTGCTTGTTTGCAAAGACGGTCCCGTATTCGATGCTAAAGCGGTGAAGTTATGAAAAGTATTGACCTCTCAATAAATATTGGCGGACTTAAATTAAAGAACCCGGTATTACTTGCATCGGGAACAGTAGGTTATGGAAATGAGATTGCTCAGTTTACAGATTTGAGCAGACTCGGCGGCATTGTAACAAAATCGCTTTCGCTGAAACCGCGCAAAGGAAATCCGCCTCAGAGAATTGTTGAAACACCTTCCGGAATGTTGAATGCGATCGGTCTTGCCAATGTCGGCGTCGAAGCATTTATCAAAGAGAAAATACCTTTCCTAAAAGAATTGAACACAACATTAATTTGTAACATCGCTGCGAGTTCTATAGAAGAATATGTTGAATGCACACACATTTTAACGGGTGAAGACGCTATTCATGCTTTTGAAATAAATGTTTCATGCCCCAATGTAAAAGAAGGCGGACTTGAATTTGGCAACGATATTAATGCCGTTGGAAGAATTACTGAAAAAGTTAGAAGTGCAACAAAGAAGCCAATCGTTATTAAACTTTCTCCAAATGTTTCGCGCATCTCGGACTTTGCGAAAGTTGTAAAAGAAAATGGAGGCGATGCAGTTTCGGCTATCAATACGTTGGTAGGAACTTCATTTGATATTTATACACGCAAACCGAAAATTAAAAATGTAACAGGTGGACTTTCCGGTCCGGCAATCAAACCGGTTGCACTTGCGAAAGTTTT
>JBFLWC010000292.1:0-9358 GCA_040758415.1 Bacteroidota bacterium
TTACCAAATATTTTTGACAAATCTAATCAAAACTAAGCTTTTAGCATAAAGCTGCTGAGTAATCATTCAAACAATTTTTTATTATCCGTAGAGACGGATCGAATCCGTCTCGGATCGAATCCGTCTCGGATCGAATCCGTCTTACTGTATTTGTTTTTGAGACGCACCCGGTGCGTATTTACAATTTTCATTTTGTTGAACGGATCGAATTTATTTTTGTTACTTTTATTCTTCGAGACGCACCCGGTGCGTCTCTACTTTGTTCATTCTTTTCAAATCACATCACAGCCATCAACAATTAGTTTTTGTTTTGGATTTTCTTAAATTGATAGTGTGTAATCCAGTTAGTCAGAATTTTCCATTTATTTATTTTACCAAATATTTATTGCTATGATTGAAGTTAGATTTACAGCGCAGAAACTTAGCGGACAAATTATAAGCGGAAATTTTACCGAGCCGTCTTTTGGTGTTGCTAAAAAAAAGATTCATAAACTTGCCGCAAAAAATCAACTCAAAGTTCAATCCATACAAAAAAAAGCTGCCTACATTTACAAAATAAAAAAAGGAAGAGAAAAGCCAATAGTTGGTGAACAAAGAGCTTTTAACAAAGAAGAAGTAGTTAATGCTCTTCGCAAACTTGGCTACGAAGTAGTTTCGGTCAACAGAAAACTTTTAGAGTTCAATTTCAAACCGCCGCAGCAAGACATTGTTTCATTTGTGAAAATCAGCGCTGAGTTGTTGGATCAAAAACTCCCTTTCAGTGAAATTCTCACTTTGCTTATTAACGACATTCAGAATAAAACTCTTAAAGAAACTTTAAAGCAGATAAATAACGATCTCAAAAAAGGTGCAGACAGCGAAACAACTTTTTTACGTTACCAATCTGTTTTTGGAAAATTTACAGCTTACATGTTAGGATTAGCTTCAAAGAGCGGCAATATGGCAGAGATTTATAAAGCCACAGCTAAGTTTTTGGAACGACAGCAGGAATTCAGAAAAAGTTTAAGAAGCGCACTTATAACTCCTCTTGTAACTTTGTTTGTCCTTTTTATTGCAGTAATTTTTTATGTGGGATACATTTTCCCCGAAACCGCAAAACTTTTTGTGAAGTTCAATATTGAGCTGCCACCATTGACTGCAATGACGTTAAAGATAAGCGATTTTTTAATTGGTAATAGTTTGCTGGTTGTCTTAGCATGCATAATTCCCCCAATCGCTTTATGGCAATTCGGTAAAACAAAAGTAGGGCGACTTTTTTTTGATCGTATCCAGCTAAAACTTCCAATTATGGGTTCTCTAATTCATAAAACATTAATCGAAGTTTTTTGCCGCGTTTTTTATACTTTATACAGCGGTTCGGCAGAAAGCATTGAACCGATTCGAATTGCAGCCGAAGCTTCCGGCAATGCCTATTTTGAACAACAAATAAAAAACATTGCTATCCCCTTGATGATAAAAAAAGGCGTTGGCGTTACAGAGGCATTTGAAGCAAGCGGCGTTTTTACAGAAACTGCTTTATCAAGATTTCACTCCGGCGAAGAAACCGGAACAATAAAAAATACTGCGCTTCAGCTTGCAAACTATTATGAAAGCGAAACTGTGTTCAGATTGAAAAACGTAATCGAATTAATCCAGGTTGCAATTGCAATGGTGATAATGATTGTGATGATTGGCTTAACTTTGGTCTCGGCTGAAACGGCTACTATTAGTCCTAAATCGCCGATGATGAAATAGAATAATTTTAAAGGTTAAAAAAGATGATAGACACTCAGTTGGAAATGACAGATAAAATTGGTTATCTACTTTTAAAGAAGGGGATAATTGATAATAAGATTTTAGAACAATCGCTAAAAATTAAAGACAACGATCAAACTAAACTGAAAAGAAATCTTGCTCAAATTTTGGTTGACGAGTTCGGTTATGACCATGATATAATTTTTAGAGAAGTTGCAGTTCTTTATGCATTCAAAGAATTGAATTTTCGTCCGGAAGAGTTATCGGAAGAACGATTGGCAGAGATGAAGAATTTAATGAACCGCCAGGGAGAAGAAGTAAAAAAAATGCTGCTGGCTCACCGCGTTATTCCTTATAAATTTGACGAGAGGATAAAAGACAAATTAATTCTTGCTGCTGTAGATCCTACCGACAGAAATATTGCTAAAGTTGCTTACACGCTGAACATAAAAAAATATGAAATAAATTACCTCCGCAAAAAAGATTACGATAAACTTATTGCACTTCTAACGCCTTCGGAAAATGAATATCTAAAAATGATTCAAGAAGCCGGAGAGGAAATTCAAGTTACTCAAGAAGAACCATCAATTAATGAAGAAGAACTTGATGCAGAAATAAACAAGAGCGCATTAATCAATCTTGTTGAAGCCGCGCTTGTTGAAGGAACACGCAAAGGCGTAAGTGATATTCATATAATTCCAAAATCCGGAAACAAAACCGAAATTCATTTCCGGCTTGATGGGAAACTGATGCTGTGGCATACTCAAGAAAATACTTTGCCCGAAGCTGTGATGGCAGTTGTTAAAGACAGATCTAAAGGTCTCGACCGCTTTGAAAGAGAACGTGCGCAGGATGGTTTTATTCAAAGAGAAATAGACGGACACATTATTCGTTACAGAGTTTCGGTTCTGCCAACAGTTGGAACAGAATTAAAAAACAAATTTGAAAGTATTGTAATAAGAATTCTTGACGATAGAAAAGTAATAAGAGATTTAGGTAAACTTGGACTTACCGGTTATGCCAACAAAGCATTCGTAAAAGCGATAAGCCAGCCGCAGGGCATGATCATTTTAACCGGTCCAACCGGAAGCGGTAAATCCACAACATTGATTGCTGCACTGTATCAAGTTATTAATCCAACCAAAAATGTTCTTACTGTTGAAGACCCTGTGGAATATGTTATTGAAGGTGCGCGTCAATTGAAGATTGGACACAAAATGAATTTTGAACAGGCAATCAGATCAATTCTTCGCCACGACCCCGATATAGTTCTTGTTGGTGAGATGCGCGATAAAGAAACTGCAGAGACCGCAATAAAACTTGCAAACACCGGCCATTTAACTTTTTCGACACTTCACACTAACGATGCGCCGAGCGCTGTAGCGCGTTTATTTAAAATGGGCGTTGAACCGTTCTTAATTGCTTATGCTATCAACATCATTGTTGCCCAGCGTCTTATTAGAAAGTTATGCGATCACTGTAAAAGAAAAGTTATGAATCTCGAAGAACATATTCTTCCTTCAGGGTTGGATATAAAAGATTGGACCGGTTATGAAATTTACAACGCCGTCGGCTGTGATAAATGCAATCATACCGGCTACAAAGGAAGAATGGCAATTCACGAAGCGCTCTACTTTACAAAAGAAATTAGAAGAGCAATTGTTCGTTCCGGCGAAGAAGTGGACGAAGAAGCGATTCGCGAACAGGCAAGAAAAGATGGAACGGTTAGCTTGCGCGATTCCGGCTTCGAAAAAGTTAAACTCGGCTTAACTTCTATTCAAGAAGTTGTTGGCGCAACTATGGAAGACTAATTCTTCATTCTTTCTTATATTTAAACGAGGTAAAGTGATCCTCACAATTCACCAAGTAAAGCGGTAATTTTTTGATGATGGTAGACGCAAAACAAATCCTCGCGGCATTTGCCTCAAGAATTCCTTCAACCATATTAGGACCTGATCGCGTCAGATACATTGTTGATCATATCAACGATCTTCCTGCAGAACACAAGTTAATTATCTTTCAACTCATAAATCATATTCTTGGAACGATGATAGACCGGCAGGCTTCCGATGTTGAAATCGGCGGTTTCGGCGCACAGGGTTCTGTTTGGATGAGAATCTTTGGCAAAAAAGAACGTGTAAAAGATCTTCCTCAGTTTACCGAAGATGAAGCTTCTACATTAATTGTATCGCTTCTGAATAAAAACCAATGCACTATCCTCCTGGAAGAAAGAAATTTGGATTTTAGTTATTCTTTCAAATACGATAAAGTACAGGCGGTAGTTCGTTTTCGCGCGGATGCTTATTTTGATCTTGACAGTGTTGCATTAAATATGCGTGCAATTCAATCGCGCATTCGTCCCATCGAGTCTTTAGACTTTCATCCCTTTGCCGTAAAAATGATGAGCCACAATTACATAAAATTTGGCTTGTCTTTGGTAACCGGAATTACCGGTTCTGGTAAATCATCCACGCTGGATGCAATAATAGATTTTCACAACGATTCTGATCCATGCCATATTGTCATCATTGCTTCGCCGGTCGAGTATGTTCACAAATCCCGCACATCAATTATTAAACACCGCGAGGTTGGCAGGGATGTTGCATCATTCAAAGACGGCGTAATTCAATCGCTGCGCCAGGACCCGGATATAATTGTAATTGGAGAAATGCGCGACCCGGCTACAATTCTTGCAGCACTTGAAGTGACCGATACCGGCCACAAGGTTTTTTCCACGCTTCATACTTCTTCCGCTGTTGAATCAATTGACCGTATTATTGCAGAAGTTAATCCTATTGAACAGGAAAGAATTAGAAACAGATTAGCCGATGTTCTGATATCTGTTGTATCCCAAAAATTGGTGCCAAGTTTAGACGGCAAACGTGTTCTGGCAAAAGAAGTATTGATAGTTACACCCTCTGTAAAAGCGGCAATAAAGAACAATAATACAAGTGAAATTTACATGATGATTAACCAGGGCGCTCCACAGGGCATGATTACAATGGAACAAGATTTGCTGCGTCTTTATACCGAAAGAAAAATTTCCCGGGAAAATGCTATTGCTTATGCCAATAACAAAACCAGAATTCTTCAACTGATGAAAGGTTAGAGTGAAGCAAGTAGTTTGTTTATATTGCGAAGGCACCGATGCAAAATTTGCTGTTTTATCAAAAGATAATAACGGCATAAAAATTCATCGTGTAGCGTCTTTAACATTGACACGCGCACTACAAACCGCATCCAAGCAGGAAGCTATGGCAGAATTAGAAGCGCAAGAGATAGCTGCAGGCGATATATCTTTGGATAGTCTCGATTCCGAAAGCGCTGCTTCTCCTTTACAGGTTGATAGTTCCGATGTTGGAACGTTGAATGCTTCACTTTCCGATTTGAAAATCAATAGCATGCTCTATATACCGGTTGTAACAGAACCTACTGTCAATTATCACTCTTATGATGGGCCCCGCGATCCTAACAGAAAGAAATTAATTCGATCTGTAATCAACGATCTTCAAACATCAAAGGGAATTGGCGTTGACGAAGATTCAATTGACGTAATGGAATTAAACGACAAGACGATGCTTGGAGTTTTTATCGAAGGCGAAATACCGTGTGTCGGTTTGATCAATCAGCTTGCGAGTTATAACAGAAAACGTTACTTAAAAATTCCTACAATCAAAACTGCAGAACTTTCTCTTTCACATTACGTTTCTAAGTCTACAAAATTTTTCCCGGAAGATTATTCACTCATCATTCACATAGGAAAAGAATACAGCAAGCTAATTTTTCTTGAAGGTCAAAAACTTAGGCACATCGGTTCAACATTAGATATCGGCACAAAAAATCTTCACACATACGATGTTTACTTCTCTAAAATTCTTCTTGAGATGGAGAACGGCGGCATACCAAAACTCGATAACATAATTATCTGCGGCGAAGACCGTTCAGAGAATCTGATTCTTTCTTTCTACGGAACATTTCCAGAGGCAACTGTTTCCGAATTGAAGTTTGAAAACTTCAACACTAACTTGCTGAATGAAGAAGACGCTAAAAATCTTGCGCTATTTGCAATACCAATTTCCGCAGGTGTTGATTATTTCGACGAGCTGGAAAAAACTCACATCGGCGTAAATTTTTTACCAAGGTATATTCAGGAAAATCAAAAATTTTTTCAATTCGGGTGGCATAGTTATGCGTTGATGCCGTTTCTATTCGGCGCAGCATTTTTCTTTACGTTCCAAACTCTTTCTAATAATCAACAGCTGAAAGAGCTGGATCTAGAGATTGAGCGGTTAAATCAAAGGCAGATTCAGAACCAGGCGATAGTTCAAGAAATTACACCGTTAGATGCAAGAATTAATAATTTTGACGCGACACAAGAAATATTGGACGAAGCTGCCTCAGGCGCCGGGTTGTGGAACCGATCGCTTACAAAAATTTCCGACTTTGTTGAAACGAGAAGAAATTTTTGGACGACAAAATTAGAAACCGTAAACAAAGACGAAATTAAACTTACCGGTTATGCGCTTTCACGCAGTGTTCTTACAGAGTTTGCAGATTTACAAGAGGCATCCTTATTAAAAAATATCAACTATGAACCGCTTAGAGAAAAAAGCGCGTTCTCCTTTGTATTAAACATCAAACTAACAGATGAGACTCCGGGCGCAAAAACTAAATGAGCAGCAAAGTTAAAAATACAATCATTATTCTGATAATTTTTGTCAGCATCTCGCTCGGCGGCGCTTTATATAATTTTGTTTTTCTAAAAGGGAAGATTAATGATAGAGAGCAAAAAGTAAAGGACCTAAAACTTTACCAGCTCGATACCGATGCGTTGAATCAACAATTAGTTTTTCTGAAAAAACGAGTTGCAGAGCTCGATTCAATTTTGGCTGATAGAAAATACAATATTCCTTACAATCTTTCGCAAGCAGCGTTCTTTGATTTTGTAAATCAAGTGAGTTTCGGGTTTTCGCCAAACTCCTACGTAAACGTTGAATACAATGAAACCGAAGAGGGGACGAATTTTAATATTTATCATTATACGTTGAACGGCGTTGCAGAGTTCGGCGATTTTATAAAATTGATTTATGCAATTGAAGAGAGTAAACAACTCAAAAAAATTCAAGGCGTGGATCTCTCAAACAATGTGAAGGTTGACCCTGATGGAACGCCGCATTACCTGGTTAATTTCAAATTCAAGGCGGATGTTTACTATTCTGCGGATAATAGATTTTTTGTGAAAGATCTTAGAGAAAATTCCCTCATCCCAAATCCAACTTATGATTTCTTCTATCCGTTGATTAGAAATGAAATTCCTCCAAACAAAGAAAATTTATTGGATGTTCAATCTGCGCAGCTCCTTGCTCTAATTCCCGATGGAGCGTTTTTGGCCGATGCAAGCGGTAATACTTATCTGCTGTGGGAAGGAGACCAGGTTTATTTGGGATATCTAACCAACATTAATTATCAGAACAACGAAGTAAATTTTGTTCTTAACAAAGGCGGCATAATCGAGAATGTTTCTTTGAAACTCGTTAAGGAAAAAAAACAGAGTAAATAAAATGAAAAAGCTAATTACAATTTTGCTTTTCTTCGGGTTAACGTTAAGTGTTAATGCCCAAATTGATTTAAAAGATAAATTGAAAGGGGCTGTTAATCCCGAAGAACTTGTTACACTCTCGGAAAACATTTCATTCGATCAGGCAATACAGGTTCTGAGCACCGTTAGCGAGAAGATTTCAGGTAAAAAAATTGTCTCAACCGTTAGTTCGAACACGCCTATCGGAATTGAAATTGACAAGATGCAATACAGAAAAGCCCTTGTGATTATTGTTCAGTACAATAATTTGATGATTGAAGAAACCGCATCAACAATAATTGTGAAGAAAAAAGATGAATCGAAAGAGAAGTTAGATGTGGCAACTTACGTTCCTGTGGACGAAAGAGAGGTTAAAATATCCGCAGTACTATTTGAAGGTAACGTTGCCGAGATGCGCGAGAAAGGTATTAACTGGGAATTTCTTCTTACCAGATCGGGCTTGAGTATTGGAGGCAAATTAGTTTCGATTCAAGAACAGCAGCAGCAAACAGCAACCACAACGGTTGTTCAAAAGCCGCCGGAATTTTCTCTCAACACAGAGTCAGATTTTACAATGGGGCAGTTTGATGGAACCGCTACCGGTTTATTCAGATTTTTTGAAACCGAAAACCTTGGTAAAATAATTTCGCGTCCGGTTGTTAGTTCAATAAACGGCAAGCAGGGTAGAACACAAGTCGGCTCCGACTTTTCAATTAAAGAGAGAGACTTTGCAGGCAACTTGATAGACAGGTTCTACTCGACCGGAACAATTATAGAAGTTACGCCATACATATTTAGCGAAGACGGGGTTGATTACATTCATCTTAAACTGAAGGTAGAACGCAGTACGGCGGTACCCGGTGTAATCAGCACAGAAATTAGAAAAACTGTTGCAACAACAAATGTGCTTTTACTTGATGGAGAGGAAACTGCAATTGGTGGATTAATTGTAGACGAAGAAGCTATTACGCGCCGCGGTGTTCCATTCTTAAAAGATTTGCCGTGGTGGATACTTGGGTTAAGATATATTTTTGGCTACGACCAAATACAGACAACACAGAAAGAAATTATAATGCTTATCAAAGGAGAAATTCTTCCTTCGCTGAAAGATAGAATGATGCAAAAGAAAGAAAATGCCGTTTTGAAAAAGACTGATCAAGAATTAAAAGATGCGCTGGAAAAGTATAATAACCAATTGAAAAAGAAAGAAGAAATGAAATAATTTGTTCGTAAATAAATTGATGGAGAAAAAAGCTTGAAAATATAGGGGGTAGTATTATATCGAGAAAAAAATTCTTATCTCAAAAAAGCGGGGTACACATGAGGAAAAATTTCAGGAACTATTTTCTATTTGTACTTCTTATATTCTTTCCTTTGTTGATCTATTCACAAACAAAAATTAAAGAGAGGGTAGGAATTAATCCCGGTATCCAGAATAGTATTTCTAAACTACTCAATAAAGCAAGCAGTGTTGAGTATTTGTGGGTTCAGGTCTCGGTACTTCGTGATGTTGACGTTGATAGTTCCTCTGCAATAACAAGCGAAGCGTATGCTCTACTACGTTATAACTCTGAATATTTGTTAAGCAAATTACCGAATGTAACCGAACCGACAAACGACCTAATTGCCAAAGTATCTGCAGAAATAACAAACGTAAACGGCGTACTTCGATACTCGTACACTGTTACCAACGAAGCAGTAAGCAATCAATCCGCTGCAAACATATATGTTGAAGACTCAACAACAAGCACATCATCCGCACCGGTAAATTGGCAGACTGAAAAAGTACAGAACAAACTCGACCGTTTTTATACAGCAACGAACCAAATAACAGCCGGCTCAACACAAAGCGGTTATACAGTAACATCCAACTCACTGCCGGTAATAGGTAAAGTGTATGTGCAATCGGAAAGATTTGCAGTAGACACAACAGACATAAAAACAAACTCGTACATAGCAACAACAGTAGTTCCGGCAGTAAGACCGGCACAAATAAACGCAAGCGCATTTATAGACACGTTGATAAGCAATAACAATCGGGCATAC
>JBFLWC010000293.1:0-9689 GCA_040758415.1 Bacteroidota bacterium
AACCTCAGCACACCTGCTTTGTATGAACAAGCTGTGAGAAGACGCGAAGCACTTGTGGCACAGGACGGACCGCTTGTGGTTAGAACCGGGCAGCATACCGGACGCAGCCCGAATGATAAATTTATTGTTAAAGAACCATCAAACGAAAAAAATATTTGGTGGGGAAAAGTGAACAAACCTATTGAAGAAAAATTCTTCGACCGCATTCATCATCACATGCTTTCTTATATGATGAACAAGGATTTGTATGTGCTCGATACTTTTGCCGGTACCGATGCCCGATACCGTTTGCCCATTCGTATAATTACAGAAACTGCATGGCACAATTTGTTCTCAAAAAATTTATTTGTAGACCCCGCATTCGATGAGTTGAAGCATCATCATCCGGAATTCACGGTTATTAACATGCCCTACTTTCAAGCCGATCCTGAATTTGATGGCACTAATTCCGGATTATTTATTATAGTCAACTTTGCAAAAAAATTAGTTTTAATCGGTGGAACAAGTTATGCCGGTGAAATTAAGAAATCAATTTTTACAGTTATGAATTATTTGATGCCGCTTCGCAAAGTGATGTCTATGCATTGTTCTGCTAATGTTAGCGATACCGGAAGCGTTGCGGTGTTGTTCGGTCTTTCCGGCACAGGCAAAACAACTCTTTCTGCAGACCCAAAAAGAAAATTGATTGGCGACGACGAACACGGATGGAGTGATGACGGCGTGTTTAATTATGAGGGCGGCTGCTATGCAAAAGTAATTAAACTTTCCGCAGAAGCCGAGCCTGATATTTATGCAACAACACACCGTTTTGGAACTGTACTGGAAAATGTTGCTATGGATATTCACCAGCGAGAACTAGATTTGGACGATGAATCACTTACGGAAAATACACGCGCTGCATATCCTATTGACTACATAAAAAATATTGTTCCTTCGGGTGTTGCCGGACACCCGGAAAACATTGTGATGTTAACAGCCGATGCTTTTGGCGTTCTACCGCCAATTGCAAAACTTACTGCCGATCAAGCCATGTATCATTTTCTTTCAGGATACACGGCTAAAGTTGCCGGAACAGAAAAAGGAGTAACGGAACCGAAAGCAACTTTCAGCACATGTTTCGGTGCGCCATTTATGGTTTTGCATCCTTCTGTATACGCAAATTTACTCGGAGAAAAAATTCAGAAGCATCATGTAAAATGCTGGCTTGTTAATACAGGCTGGACAGGCGGTCCTTACGGTGAAGGACATAGGATGAAGATTGCTCACACACGTACTATGCTGAATGCCGCACTCAACGGAGAACTTGATAATGTTGAAACTTTTGAGGACACTTTTTTTGGTTTGCAAGTACCAAAAACAGTTAACGGTGTTCCGAATGAAATTCTAAATCCGCGCAACACCTGGGCAGATAAAAATAGATATGATGAAACTGCTAAAAAACTCGTCTATATGTTTCACGAAAATTTCAAATCGTTTGAAGCCGATGCGACCGATGCAATAAAAAATTCCGGACCGAAAAAATTATAACATCTTTGGTTATTGGTCAATAGTCATTTGCTATTACTTTTTGAATAGCTAATGACCATTGACCAAAAACCGAATAAACCTTCCTTTCTTATTTAATTTATATTTTCTATTTCATAAATTGATTATGAACTTATACCGAAATTGTTTTTATGGCTACTTCGTTGGATAAAACATTTGAACGGGCGCGAACAGAACTTTCATTCCGCGAAATTCTGGAACTTACTCCTGTTGGCTTTTTAATTTTTCAACGTGATTGGAGAATAAAATTTGTCAATAACAATTTTTTTCAATTCAACGGTGTAGTTAAAAATAACCCGGCAGATATAATCGGAAAGAATATTTTCGAAAATAGAATTTTTATTGACGCAGACATCAAAGAAGAACTTAACCTTATTAAAAACGGGGAAAGTTTCGAGAAGGAAATTGTTTCTTTACGTACGTTAGACGGCGGGAAGTATTCACTTCTGCTTAAAGGAACACCAATAATTTTTGACGGTGAGTACGCCGGCGGCGTTCTGATTCTTGAAGATATCAAAGTCGGCTCGGGCAGTTTATATTCGTCTTTAATTTACTCACCTGATTTCCATAGTTTTCTCGGTACACTCACAGATCTCTTTTTAATTACGGATAAAGAAGGAACGGTCAAAATTCTTCACCCTGCCGGATATGATTCGTATAATTTTCTTTTCGAGCCGGAAATTGACAAAGCTGTTTCTCCCGCACGGAAAATTTCCTCTCTCCTATTCAAAAATTTATTAGAAACTGTTTTCACAAGCAATAAAGTTATCTCAACAAAAATTCCTTTTATTAGGAATCAAACCGAGGTTAGCGCGCACGTAACTCTTATTCCGTTTAGCAGTGAAAGAGTTGATGTCAATTGGGCGGTGATTCTAGTAAAAGATTTAAGTAAGGAAAAAGAGAGCAGCGGTTTATCAGAAGAAGAAATTATTGAGCTTACAAAATATCAACAAATAACAGCAGCTGTAGTTGACGGACTTATCGGCACCAACAAAAACGGGAGAATTAATTTTTGGAATGAATCGGCTTCAAAACTTTTTGGTTTAACAAAAAGTGAAGTGTACGGAAAATTTATAGGAAAAATTTTTCGGACGATAAATGAAAAATATTTTGAGAAATTATACACTGAGGTCAGCACAAATAAAATTTGGGACGGACAATTCAACATTGGCGAAGACGAGAGCATTGCAGAAAATTATGCGGTTAAGATCGGATTAATTGGAGAGGGCGAAGATGAAACAATGATTTTTGTCTGCTCAAACATTACAGACCAAATTAGAAATGAAAGAGAATTAAAAAAATCCGAAGAACGTTTCCGTAACATAGTAACAAACTCTCACGAGTTTATCTGCACTCTCGACTTGAAGGGAAAAGTTACTTATGCCAATCCACGCTTCCTAGAAGTATTTCAATACACGGAAGATGAAATTAAGAAGCTCGAATTTTCAGAATTAATTGACCCATATTATTTAATGAATGAGCTGTTTGAACTCAAGGACGTAGCAGAGCAAGAAATACAAACCATCGAAATTCCACTTCTTACAAAAGCCGGGCAAAAAATTTATGTGCTGGCAAGCTTTGCTTTAGTCAATGATATTAACGGTGAAGTACAGTATTACAATGTTATCCTCACCGATATTACCTTAAAGAAAGAATCGGAAAAAGATTTGATGCTCATCCGTTCGGTCTTCGAGGCATCTCAAAACGGAATCGCACTAATTAGCAAAAGAAAATTTGTACTCGTCAACGATTCGTTTGTTCGGATGTTTGGCTATAAAAGCGCAAGCGAAATTTTAGGGCAAAATCCTCTCGATTTTGTTGACAATAAAGACAAAGAAAGATTATCAACTTTTATTGAATTAGCAGAAGAAGGAAAAGACTCTCCGGCTCGTTATTATTTTACAGGGAAAAAAAGAAACGATACAAAGTTCGAAGTTGAAAATTCCGTTTCATCATATCAAATCGAAAACGAAAAATTTACAGTTTGGGTTGTGCACGATGTAACCGAAGAGAAAAAAGCACAGAACGCCCTGCTTGCTTCAGAGGAAAGATACAGAAGCATTTCAGAAAATATTAACGAATGTATTTGGACGGCAGAAAATCAAGACGGAAAACTGAGAGCCGTTTTATACACGACGGCAATTAAAAAAATTACAGGCTACGAAGCTCAAGAATTTTTAAACGACTATAGCTTGTGGAAAAAAATTATCCATCCCGATGACGTTGAAGAAACGGTAGATAAGCTTCACAAATTTTATAGCGATACGGCAAGAATTTCCGATGCATTTGAATACAGAATAATTGATAAACTCGGCAACGTGATTTGGATTGAAAACAGAATCACTCTTGTGCGCAATGAAAAAGGAGCGATTCAAAAAATATTCGGAATAGTAAGTGATATTAGTCTATCCAAGCGCGCTGAAGAAGAACTAAAAAAATCTGCAAAAAATTTGCAAGAGCTGAACGAAACAAAAGACCGTTTTATATCTATCATCTCTCACGATTTACGCACGCCTTTCAGTTCAATTCTCGGATTCACCGACCTACTTTTAAATGATAAAGATTTGGGTGAAGAGAGAAGAACTCAATATATCCAGTTCATTCAAGAATCATCCAAGAGCATGCTTGGTTTGGTGAACTCGCTTTTGGATTGGACCCGTCTTCAAACCGGAAGCATAAAATTTGAACCCGATAGAATTAACGCGAAACATATTATCGGAAAATCAATTCAGATTTTATCCGGCGCTGCACTGCAAAAGAAAATCAATTTAGTTTCCGAACTTGAGAAAGATTTTTATGTTCATGCAGACGAAGGATTGATACTGCAGGTGTTCAACAATTTGATCTCGAACGCAATAAAATTTACAAAGCCCGGCGGAAGTGTTCGCGTTAATGCGCACGCAAATGTTGAGAAGAAACAGGTCGAGTTCAGCGTTAAAGATGACGGCATAGGAATACAAAATGAAGATATTCCAAAACTTTTCAAGGTTGATACAAAATTTACAACAAGCGGAACCGCAGGCGAAAAAGGGAGCGGACTCGGTCTTTCACTCGTTCATGATATTATTCGCAAACACGGAGGAGAAATTTGGGTTGAGAGTGTAATTGGCAAAGGAACAGAATTTATTTTTTCTATCCCGGTTGCTTCTTCAAATATTTTGTTGGTGGATGATGTAAAGACAGACCGTTTGTTATACACAAAACTTTTAAAAAGCATAATTCCAAACTATAACATACTTGAAGCCGGCGACGGCAAACAGGCGTTAGATGTTATCAAACAATCATTGCCTGCACTTGTTATTACAGACCATAAAATGCCGTTGATGAGCGGTTACGATTTGGTGAAACAACTTAACATCACCGAGTTGAAATACAAACCTCCTGTAATTGTTCTTAGCAGCGACATTAATAAATCAATTGAAGCCGAATACAAAGAATTTGGTGTTGAATATATTTTTCAAAAACCCGTGAACCTGGCAAATTTTAAAAACGCTATTGAACGCTCATTAAGGAAAGCAATTTTTAATTGAGAATGGCAAATTGAGCTTGTCCGCCTTTGGCGGGAATTGCGAATGGCGAATTGCGAACAGAAAATTAAGAGTTTTTAATTCTCAATTTGCAATTCGCAATTCGCAATTTAGAACTTAGGAGCTACTGCAGAAATTTATTTCAATTTCAGCACAGCACCGGTTACCGGTTCTAAAACAAATTTAGCTCCGGTTACGTAGCGTGTTTTTGTGCCGGCAAAATCTTTATCCACTAATACTTCCCAAACACCCTCCGGAAGAGGAAATTCCAAGGATTGTTTTTGATCTGCATTGAACAAAACAACAAAAGTTTCTTTCTGATACTTAACCAAAAATGCAAAACCAAATTTACTCTTTAGATGATCGTAAAAAGTAATGTCTTCATATTCTGCGCGGCGGAATGCAGGATATGTTTTACGAAGAGCTATTAATCCTTTATAATAATTCAAAAGCTCCTTGTTAATTTCTGCATGCTTGTAGTTAATATAATTTGTTCCGTTATCTTTATCATAACTGTTGTGATCAATTCTGCCTTTGTTTTTATCCGGCTCTTTTGTATTGAACGGTATTACTTTTGAACGTGCAAACTCCTGTCCGGAATGAATCATCGTAATTCCTTGTGAAGTGAAAAGGAACAACGCACCGAGTTTGTTCAGCTTCATTTGATACGGCGTCAGCTTCACATGCTTATCAACATCTTTAATAATTTTTCCCGGATCAACTTCTCTTGAACCTATGCGGATGAAATCTCCGAGCGTATAACCATCGTGCGATTCAAGATAATTTACAGCGTGTTCTTTTTTTTGGAAAAGTCCAAGTGTATCGCGAACCAATGTTCCGTTGATGTAACTCTTAATTCGTTTCGGCGAATTGTTTCCGTACCACTGACCGAATATCCAGCCAAGTCCGTTGTTAGGATTTTCACCCTTGATTCCGTTGCGAATCTGATCGTTCCACGCGCCCCAGCCGCGTTTTGAAAAACCGTTCGGGTCATATCCACCGCCCCAGGGTTCGCAAACAATTATAACATCCGGATTAACTTTGCGAGCTTCTTTAATTATCTCCTCGATTGTCTGCCAATCTAAAAGTTTTCCAAGATCAAACCGGAAGCCATCAATATTATATTCTTTCATCCAGTACAAAACACTTTCGATAATTAAACGGCGAACCATTGGCCGCTCGGTTTTCAAATCGTTGCCGCAAAAACTTTCTGCTATATAATTCCCTTTCGAATCCAAACGGAAATAATATTCTTTATCAATCTGTTTTAGATTACCGGTTTCATATTCGGAAAGGTGATTGTAAACTACATCCATAATAACTGCAATTCCTTCCTTATGAAACGCTTTCACCATATCCTTGAACGCGCGGATTTGCGAACCGTCTTTCCCTATCCATGTTTTCCATTTCATTTTATCCCGGCTTTCTTTGTAGTAAGCCGCAGGTGCAAAAAAGTTTGAAGTCATGTAACCCCAATGATTGCGCTCGTAAGGATTCCACGTATTGAATTTGCCGTCAAGAGAATCCATAAAAGGAATTTCGATGTTTCCGAATTCTTGAGAAGGTAAAATCTCCACTGTGTTCACACCAAGAGATTTGATGTAATCAAGTCCTCCCTTTATTCCTTTTTCTGTCAAGCCGGTATAAGAACCGCGGTATTTTGCACCGGAAGATTTATGCGCAGTTATGTCGCGTACGTGCATTTCGTAAATGATAAGGTCGCGCCAGTCCTGCTTAATCCAGCTTGTGCCTTCCCAATTATATGGTTCATCTTTCACAACAATTGCACGGCGCGGATTCATATACGTTGTGTATGATGTTACGGCTTTTGCGTACGGGTCAACGCTAACTGCCATATTCTCGTTGGAAATATCATCACCTTTGTGATAAACTTTGTAGCCGTAAAATTTTCCGTAAAGTTCTTTTTCGAGTATAATTTCCCAAACTCCGTTTTCATCCTTGAGCAAAAAATATTCTTCCCCTTTTTTATCTTCGGGTTTATCAAACAAACAAAGTTTAACTCTAACAGCACTTGGCGCAAAAAGTCTAAATACTGTTTTGCCGTTAATTACAAACGATCCAAGTTTTTTATCGGAATAAAATTTATCTAATTCTTTGTAACGTCTTTGAAATTCTGTAGTGTCCGGAATTGTTCTTGTGTAACGCGTTTCTTTCAGATACAATTTTTCATCTTTAGAAATTTGTGAAGAGGAAATTAAGCCGGTAACAATTAATGCAGTCAATATTATAGAAGTTCTTTTCATAGTTTTTCTATTTTTTACTTTTCAATCTGGTAAATAGTAATTTGGCGCAACACTAGTATTCCCATTGCAAATTCATGCTGCCAGTATCATTAACTTTAATTTGCAAAATATTTTTTGAAGAATCGTATTTCAGAGCATCGTCGGTTAATTCTTTCCCATTTAACAAAATCTTCTTCGGCTGTTTTGTATTCAATAAAGTAAATAAATAATTCTTCCTTCCGCTTTCAAAACCATTCTTCAGTCTTTCAATCTGCAGCTTTGCAATTTTATAATCGGTCTCCCAGAAAAATTTTGTTAGAGAATATTTCCCGTTTTCATATTCATAACTTTCTCCATCATCCTCATAAAAAGAGTATTCAGATTTTTCAGAAGGAAAGATTACAAGCTCAAGCTGTTTAATTTTTTTCTCGCCAACGAAATTTTGGACTTCCTGCATCGGAATTATCCCTCCTTCTTTGATGAAAAGAGGAATTTTATTAATCGGCGCTTCAACAACAATCCACTTTCCACCATCGGATATCAAATTATTATTCCAATCGAACCATTTTCCTTGTGGCAGATATAACTTCTTAAAAGTATCGGTTGAAGTTACAACCGGCGCGACTAGAAGATTTTCTCCAATCATGAATTGAAACTGCACTTCATGCGCATAACTATTCTCATCGTTCTGATAATTCAAAAATAGCGGCCGCATAATTGGTAACCCGGTTTTTGATGAAAGATAAAACTCATTATACCAAAACGGAAGAAGTCTGTAGCGGAGTTGAATTGTTTGACGTGCAAGTTCTTCAACAAACTCATTGAATGCAAACGGTTCCCGCGCTTTAGTATCAATTGCAGAATGTCCGCGGAAGAATGGAGAAAACGCGCCAAGTTGAATCCATCGTAAATACATTTCATTTGACGGCTCGCCGCCCATAAAGCCGCCGATATCCGAACCAACGAAAGGCACACCGCTCAATCCAAGATTTTGCGGCATAGTGGATGCAAGTTTAAGATGTTCTTCAGTCGCTGCGTTATCGCCTGTCCACACTGCGCTGTAACGTTGAATTCCTGCAAAGCCGGCTCGTGTTAAAACGAAATGCCGCTTGCTCGAAAATTTTTTCAAACCATCCCTCGTGGCTTTTGCCATAGCTAGTCCGTAAACATTATGAATTTTTTTATGATCGGATTTATAGCCGTTGTCGTCAAATTGAACAATGTCCGGGAAAGCTTGTCCCCAAACCGCAGGTTCATTCATGTCGTTCCAAAATCCTTCAATGCCAAGTTTCAGAAATGAAGAAAGATTTTTGCCCCACCATTCGCGCGTTTCTTTTTTTGTAAAATCGGGAAAGTAAGCCCAGCTGGGCCAAACTTCTCCTTGATATGGAAGCCCATCGGGATATGCAGCAAAAAGATTTTTTTCTAAACCTTCTTTTGCGGCAAAATAATTTGTATCGGCTTTCACTCCGGGGTCTATGATTGGAATAATTTTGAATCCATCCTTTCTTAAATCTGAAATCATCCGTTCGGGATTAGGAAATCGTTCTTTATCCCACGTAAAAACTCTGTAACCGTCCATGTAATGAATGTCTAAATAAATTACATCGCACGGAATATTTTTATCGCGGAAATTTTTTGCTATGCTTCTCACTTTCGATTCCGGATAGTAGCTCCATCTGCTTTGCTGGTAACCGAGCGACCAGATCGGCGGCAGCTCCATCCGTCCGGTAAGTTTTGTGTAGTCAGAAATTACGCGCTTAATTTCCGGACCGTTAATGAAGTAGTAATCCATCTCGCCCTTATCTGCGCCAAACCAATAGAAGCGGTTGTTACTTGCGCCAAAATTGAAATATGATTTGTGAGTGTTGTCGAAAAAAATTCCATAAGCTTTAGAATTTCTTAAACCGATAAAAAACGGGATGGATTGATAAAGTTGATCCTGTTTGCTTGTATATGCCGGAAAGTCCGTGTTCCAAAGAGTGTATTGTTTGCCGTTCTTAATCAAGTCGTCAGATTTTTCACCGAGTCCAAAAAATTTTTCATCCTTAAAAAGTTTTTTAAAGCTGCGCACTTCGTCGTTGTCGAATGAAACGCCGAAGCTTTCTTCATCTGCATTTAGTAGATTCATTTGTTTATCGTAGATGGAGATGCGGCACGGATTCTTTGAGATATGAACGAACAACTCTTTTGTAGTAAGAACAAATTTTTCTTTTTCTTCTTTGAAATCGAATTTTGTTTTTTCTGGCTGCTGATAAATTACTGCATACGAAGGCGCTTTGGAAAACTCATTTTGATTTGTATAACGGAAGCGGATTATATTCTCCTCTACAACATATACATTCAGTTTTGCATTGCTCAGTGTAAATTCTAT
>JBFLWC010000294.1:0-3839 GCA_040758415.1 Bacteroidota bacterium
GCGCTCATTTTAATTACTCCGTTGGGAACTGCGTAAAGTGAATCAATCAAATTTTTTGCAGCGGTTTTATCCATCACTTTGGATTTTGATTTCGATTCGACAGCTACAACATTCAGGTTCGGTTCAACGGTAGAAAGCTCTGCTTGAACTATATTGTTGTAGTTTTCAACATAAGCAAGTATATCTGCAACAGATTTTTTGGAAACGCGAATAACTGAAAAAGTTTCGCGCGGGATTGCATTGTGTTTACTTCCACCGTTAATATTAACAAGACGAATACCGAATTTGTAATTCAACTCGTGGAGCAAACGTGTCATCAGCTTAATTGCGTTGCCGCGTCCGGTGTTGATGTCTAATCCGCTGTGTCCGCCTTTTAATCCAGTAACTTTGATTTCGAGGGCGATAGTATTTGCGGGAACATCATTCTGATTGAATTTGAATTTCAGAAAAGTATTTTTCCCGCCGGCACAGCCAATGTAAAGGGCACCGTCTTCTTCGGAATCAAGATTCATTAAAATGTCTGCGTTCACAAATCCGGGTTTCAAAGCTTGCGCGCCAAAGAGGCCGGTTTCTTCATCGAGTGTAAAGAGTGCTTCAATTGGTCCGTGTTCAATATCTTTTGATTCAAGTACGGCAAGTGCGGCGGCAACACCAATACCATTATCACTTCCGAGTGTTGTTCCTTTTGCTTTTACCCAATCGTCGTCAACATAAGGTTGTATAGGGTCTTTGTCGAAGTCGTGAACAACGTCCGAATTCTTTTCGGCAACCATATCGAGATGACCTTGCAGAACAACCGGCGTTAAATTTTCTTTGCCAGACGTTGCAGCTTTGCGAACTATGACGTTACCAAAATCATCGGTCGCATATTCTAAATTATTTTTTTTTGCAACCGAGATAACATACTGTGCAGCTTTTTCTTCCTTGCGTGAAGGACGCGGAATTTTGCACAACTCTTCAAAATGATTCCACAATAATTCCGGTTTGAGGTGACCTAAAATTTCTCCCATTGTTAGTCTCCTTTACTTATTTATTTCCTGAAATGTAATTAATCTTTGTTCATATAAACCGGTCAAAAATTTGGTAAGTCTTTCATGAACCGGGTGAATTTTTTCTCCGAATTTTTCGGTTAGAAGAGAAGCAACTGCGGCAACATTTCTTTTGCCGTCAATTAAAATCCATGCGGCTGAACCGAGTTCATCGAGTTTCAATTTAATATCCGGCGATTTCATTTTCGGTACAAGATATTTTACGAACAGCGGGCTTTTAAATTTCGGGATAAGAACTGTCACAAGATTTTCATTATCAATTTCTTCTTTGTGAAGCCGAACCGGATGGAGTTCAAGGTAATTTGCTTTCTTCAGAATTTTTCTTCTTTCGGTAAAACTAAGGGGCATTTTATTTCCTTTAAATGATTGCCCCCGATGCCATTCACAAATGACATCGGTGACAATCGCATAAAAATTACATGGAAACTTGCGGCGGCGCCGGGTCTTCTGGTTTGCCGGCATTCTTCAACGGAATCCGAACAAGTAAATATGCGAGCGCAACTACGACAAGTATGCTTACGATAAATGACGGATCTTCAAAGAACGAGAAAATTTCACTCGGACGCTTTTCTGCAAAGAACATTATAGTTGCAAATAACAATCCTACCAACGCTTCGCCGGCTATCAATCCGGCAGAAAGAAGTATTCCCGTATTTTCAACTCTCGATTTTTGCGCGTCGTTAAATTTACGTTTCTCGTTAAACTTCTCTACGATTCCTTTTATCAATCCGCCGACAAAAATTGCAAATGTTGTTCCGAGCGGAAGATACATTCCAACGCTTACAAGCATCGGGCTTTTTACATTCATTAAAATGAATCCAACTCCCATCAACATACCGACGAGAATTAAAATCCATTCCATATCACCGGCAACAATTCCTTTTGAAAGGATTGCCATCAAACTTGCTTGCGGAGCGGCAAGTGCATCACCGCCGAATCCGGTTCCTCCGGCTTTGATGTCTCCTTCATGAAGAACCATCAAAGGATAAAACATTACAACGGATGAAAGTGCAATTCCGAAAAGATCGCCAACTTGCATTTTCCACGGAGTACCGCCGAGGAAATGTCCGGCTTTCAAATCTTGCAGCATTTCGCCGGCTACTGCAGCAGAAACGCAAACAACTGCAGCAACACCGAGCACTGCAGCAATACCGGTGTTACCGCTCATTCCGAGTGCGACCATTAAAAGTGCGGCAACTACAAGTGTGGAAAGTGTTAATCCGCTTATCGGGTTATTCGATGAACCGATGATCCCAACAAGATAACCGGAAACCGCCGCGAAGAAAAATCCGGCAATAATCATTACTACTGTTGCAACAAGCGCGGCAAAAATATCTTGTGCGAAATAATTGTATATGAAAAATGTTGCTACTCCGGTTAATCCGATTCCGGTTAAAATCCATTTGAACTGAATATCCTTTTCAATTCTTTCAACATGATTCGATTCCCCGGCAGCAGCTTTTTTAACATCACCTATTGAACGCGAAATTCCTGCAATTAAATTTTTTCTCATGCGCCACAATGTGAAGCTCGCACCAACAAGCATTCCGCCGATTGCGATTGGACGAACATAATCTCTCCAAACTTGTACGATAGTACCAGCCCAATCTTTTCCTTCCATCGGTGTATCTCCAAATTTGAAATAACTGATCATCGGTGCCAACAATCCCCATGCAATAACGCCGCCGCTAAAATTTAATGCGGCAAGTCGCGGACCAATGATGTAGCCAACGCCCATGTATGCCGGACTAATATCCGGTGATCTGAATAAAATATTTCCTTTGCTCAATGAGAGCAATCCATCTGCATTCGGTGCAAACAGTTTGAACTGTTTTAAAATTTCTACAACTGCACCGATGCCCATTGCAGAGAATAAAAATTTAGATCCGGTACCACCACTTCTTCCCGATTTATGAATTTCAGCAGCAGCAACTGATTCCGGAAATGGAAGATCAACATCTTCAACCATTACTCTTCTTAACAAAGCGACGAACATAATTCCAAGTACGCCGCCTGCAGCCATAATTGCTGCAGAGATCATATAATTTCCGGTCGAGAAAAACGGCACCCAAATTCCAGCAATAAAAAAAGCCGGCAATGTGAATGTTGCGCCGGCTGCTATTGATTCACCTATTGAACCGACTGTCCTTGCAAAATTTTCCTCTAATATTGTTCCTTTAAATAATCTGATTAATGCCATACCAATTACTGCTGCCGGATAAGTTGCGGCAATTGTCATTCCGGCTTTTAAACCGAGGTATGCATTTGCGGCACCTAAGATTACCGACATGACCAATCCGATAATCAATGCACGTATTGTAAATTCAGCCATGTTGGTTTCGGATGAGACAAAGGGGACAAACTTTTTTTGTTCCGCCATGATTTTCTCCTGTAAATGATGAGACAATTTATTTTGTGATGTTACTAAGAATAGCTAAATGCTTCAGCTAATATAAATATGAATGATAAGCAGAGCAACACTATTTTAAAGTACGAAGGACGAGGTACGAAGGACGAGGTACGAAGGACGAGGTACGAAGGACGAAATACGAAGGATGAATAATAAGCAAAAGTACGGAATACTAATTATGTAAAACATTTTTTATCTTGTTAAAAATTTTGGAGTGGTTATGCAAGATTTAAAAACAAGAACAAAAAAGTTTGCACTCGATATCATCAAATTTGTTTTGAGTCTTCCTAAAAATTCAGTTTGCAACACAATCGGCAACCAATTGTTACGAGCCGGTACTTCTGTAGGTGCTAATTACAGAGCTGCTTCACGAGCAAAAT
>JBFLWC010000295.1:0-10744 GCA_040758415.1 Bacteroidota bacterium
AATGAGAGATTGTATTCAGCACCCGCGATACACCGATTTTAAAAAAAGGTTGACCGGCTTCAACTTTTTTACGGGTATCTTTAATAAAAATAAAGAGAGGAATTGCAAAGACAAAAAATACGAGTGCAGAGACCGGGAATGTTTCTTTAATCATTTGCGACTTGATGAAAGGGTAAACAAGAGCAAGAGTTGTTAGTGAACCTAAATATCCCATCGCAAAACCATAGCCGCTAACCCTTCCAAAATTTTTTGGTGCAGTTATTTCTGGAAGAAATGCATCATAAAAAACCAACCCGGCTTCAAAACCAACGTTGGCAATTATAAACAAAGTCAACCCGAGAAAAATATCTCCTCGATTAACAAAATAGAGTAACCCTGTAGAGGCAACACACGCAAGCGTAAAGAAAAGTAAAAATCTTTTTTTGCCTGCCGAGTAATCTGCAACAGCGCCAAGTACCGGTGAAATTATGGCGGTGATTAGCATCGAAAGACTTGTCCCGATACTCCAATAAAAATCACCAACAGCTTTTCCATCTACAACAGTTTGTTTGAAATAAACTGCATAAAGAAATGTAACAACTACAATCGAATATGATGTGTTAGCGAAATCGAAAAGAGACCAGACGAAGACTCTGAACTTTTCTTTTCCCCTATTCTTAATCGGATTTTTGTGGTAAGGATTCTTCAATAAGTCCTCTACCGCTTTTGTTAAGCGTGCCGTCTTTTTTGAGGTCGGATAAAATTGAATCGAGAATACCGTTAATAAATTTTCCGCTGTTAGCAGTTGAATAATTTTTGGCTATTTCAATCACTTCATTAATAGTAACCTTCGGCGGGATATCCGGGAAATAGAATAACTCTGATATTCCGATTTTTAAAAGAATGCGGTCAATAAGAGCAATCCTTTCCATTTCCCAATTATCAACTCTGTTGCGGATTTCTTTTTCAAGTTTTTGCTTATTGGCAACCACACTATTTATTAATTGTTCTGCAAAAGAAATATCGTTTTCTGCATTTAAATCTACCAATATTTCGTTTGTCAAAGCAGTTAAACCTTCGCCGTTCAGCTCGTAAGCATAAAGAACTTGCAGAACTCTTTCTCTAACTTCTCGTCTGTTTGATTTTTTCATCTTCATACATAATTCTAAAAATCGTGTGCCAAATGTAAGGGGTAAATTTCAAATAGCAAAAAGCCAAAACAAAAGCAGCGCCACGCCCTCTCTTGCACGATAGAATAAAGTTTTTTCAAAAGACAAAGAATGATCGGATGAGATCCCTGCGGCATTTACTTTGAAAAATTTGGCTATTTGAATAATTCTTGATAAATGAAATCCGTCCGAAATAATCAGAATCGGTTTTTGATCTTGCTTTCTAAAATAATCTCTTCTTAGAAATTTTATCTGTTCAGTTGTTGTGGATGACTGTGTCTCAACCAGAATATTTTTTTTAGGCACATCAAGATTGATCAGATATTTTGCGGCGGCTTCAGATTCGCTAATTTCTCCCGGCGCATTTCCTCCGGTTAAAATTATTTTCGAAATAATTCCTTTTCTGTAAAGCTCAAGTGCTTTTCTAATTCTCCCTTCGAAGATAGGGCTTGGTTTCCCACGGCTCCACACAGCAGCGCCTGGAACACAGCCATACTCAAAAATAGATTTATCAATTTTCATTTCTGAATAAGCACTCACATTCCAAACATAGAATAAAGAAAAAAACAAGAGTAAAAAAACTGCTGCAATCATTCTAATTAATGTTCTAATCTCCAACAAACTTTCCGAACCGAATATTATTCCCCAAACATAAAGTGCAGAATAAATTTGAAGCAAAGTGCTGAGAATGAATAAAAATCCGGTATAAACTTTTTTTGCAGGGAAATTAAACAGATAGCCGTTTGCACTAATCAAATCAAACTTCTCAAATAAAAATAGTAACACAAGCAATACAGCCGTAATAATTTGAAAAGTAAAAAGAAGTGATACTCTTTTCTTATCAACATTTTTCTTAGCGGCGACGTTGAATATTAATCCTGTAATCAAAAGCACTGTTACTGCTATGTTAATTATGTTGCCGGTGTAATCAAACCTAAACTCTTGCAGAGGAATTCCATTCAGATTATATTTTAGAAAAAGTAATACAAACAGATTAACTAACGTTAAGAAAAAGAGAAAAACGAATGAGCGGTTATTTGTGGGGACTGATTTCAATGCAGCTCGGTTTTTGTTAATTGTGCAACAGGGTTTACCAGTACGTTTAACGATTTTGAATCTTGCGATGGAAAGACTGCGGAGTTGATTTTAAATACCTCAGCAATATTTTTTTCATTAAGTACTTCAGATTTATCTCCTTCTAAAATAATACTTCCTTCATTCATCAGTGCAACTTTCTTAGAAAATATACCGACCAGGTTTAAATCGTGAGAAACGGCAAGCACAGTAATTTTTTGTTCCGAGTTTAACTTCTTTAGAAAATCAAAAATCATAATCTGATGCTCTAAATCAAGATGTGCGTTCGGTTCATCCAGCAAAATTATTTCTGCTTTTTGCGCTAGTGCGCGCGCAATAAATACGCGCTGTGCCTCTCCGCCAGATATTTCGTTAATCCCTTTTTGTTTCAGGCGCTCAACCTGCATTGTTGCAAGTGCTTCCTCAACAATTTGTCTATCAAGCGAATTTTCAAAACCCATCATATTCAGATACGGCGTTCGCCCCATCATAACAATCTCATAAACAGAAAATGGAAAGAAAGAAAAATTTTTCTGGGGCACATAAGCTACCTTTTTCGCCAGTTCTTTCCGGCTCATTGATAGAGTATAGTTTTCGTTTATCTTGATTGAACCGGTTTTAAATGACAATAAGCCGGCAATCAATTTCAACAAAGTTGATTTACCGCTCCCATTAGCTCCGAGCAGACAAACAAACTCGCCTTTAGGAATTTTCCAGTCTGCAACATTTAGTTCGAAAGAGAACGGGAATTTATTATTGCCATAGACGAACTGAAGATTATTTATTTCGACTGCATTCAAATTGTAACTCTTATTTTTTATACGGAAGCAGTAACAGCATTGGCGCGCTTCTTCAAATACGATCTCAAGAATAGATAAACCAAACCGGTACCCAGCAATCCGCCAATTGCATCCGAAAGCCAATCGTAAATATCACAATATCTCCCCGGAACAAAAATTTGATGCACTTCATCAAGCGCAGCATAAAAAAGTAAAAAAATAACAGAGAACAAAAATGCTTTGGAAGATAGAAAATTAGACCACTTCTGAAAATAAAGAGAAAGGGTCAACAGTACAGCTAAAACAAAGTAAGCGATCAAGTGTTCAACCTTATCTTGCGCGTTAAAAAACCGCGGTATTGTATCGGTTGGAATTGTTGTGAGCATAAAGAGTGTTATCCAATAAATAATTAACGGGAAATAGATAAAATAGACTGGTTGCTCGCTTAGAATTTTATACAAACGATTTGAGAATGAATTTGATTGCATGTGGTATTTCTTCAATTAAGTCTTCCGATGTATAGCCATACTCTGTCTTTTCTTCAAGCAAAAGATCAGCGGCTAAGCTGTGAATGTAAACTGCGCTTATGAGTGCATCTTCTACTTCATCCGACTGTGCAAGTAATCCGGCAATTATTCCGGTTAGCACATCCCCGCTGCCAAACTTTGCCAGGCCGGGGTTGCCGCTTGTATTAATAAAAGTTTCTCCAGACGGATTGAAAATAATTGTGGGCGCGCCTTTTAAGATTAGATAACAACCATTCACGGTTGCAAAATTCTTTCCATACGTCAAAAGATTTTTTTCTAACTCTTCCAAACTGATTCCAATCATATTTACAAATTCGTTATGATGGGGTGTTAGAACTTTTCCTTTCAAGTTGAGTTTTTTGTATTCCTCTTTGCCGAGCGCATAAATTCCATCTGCATCAATTACAATTTTTTTTGTTTTGTGTATGCGAAGAATTTCAACGACTGCGTTTTTAGTTGCCTCTTCCCTACCGAGTCCAGGACCTATTGCGATAACATTTGCCCAATTAATTTTTTCTTCTAACTCTTTTAGATTTGTCTCGCTTAAAAGCTCTTTCCCTTCGTCTTCATATAAATGAACTGTAGCGCTATCCAGCATTTGCTGTGCTAATGTTTTTATTGATTTAGGGAATGCTAAAACAGAAGAACCGGCGCCGCTTCTTAAAACTGCATTTGCAGTTAAGAACGATGCACCCGGAAGTTTTCCGCTACCGGCAATAACAAAAACTTTGCCGGCAGAATACTTATGCTGGTCTAGACTTTTTGCAGGCAAGCCATAGTAGGCATCTTCCGGTTCGATCAAATAATCTGCAATTGTTAGTTTGTTGTAGTATTCGCTTCCAATACCAATCGTCCCTTTAACAACTGCTCCGCAGTTTACGTAACCTTTTCCGTAAAACAATCCCGTTTTGAACTCTGAAAGTGTAATTGTCAAATCAGCGTTGAATACTACATCACCGCTTGCGTTTTCTAAATCCAGCCCGGTCGGAAGATCAACCGCAACTTTGTAGGCGTTGAGTTGATTTAGTCTTTCAACAATACTCTTGTATGGTTCGGCTAAATCTCCGCGGCTACCTGTTCCTAACATTGCATCAACAATTAGTGAACAATCGTCAAACAAAGATAAATCCTTTGCGCTGTCATAAATAAAGATTTTTGATGATAAATATTCGGCGATCAAATTTTTTGTGATTCTAAAATTTGTAAGCGCGTCCCCTTTCAATTCTTCTTCTGCGCCAAGAGAAATTACTTTCACATTGTAACCGTTGATAATAAAATAACGTGCTAACGCAAATCCATCTCCTCCGTTGTTCCCTTTGCCACAAACTATTCCAACGTTTTTGTTATCTAACAGATTGGCAGCATTTTGAATTATTTCGGTGTAAAGACTTCTCGCTGCATTTTCCATTAATACAATTCTTGGAATGCCAAGAGTGTTGATTGCAAAGCTATCTGCTTCCCGAACCTGCTGTGATGTGTAAAGTGGTATCATAATTTATTTTTTTCGAATCAACCAATATTAAAATAAGAAGAAACTTTTGAAAAATCCGTAATTGTCATATTGCTAAGGCGGGACCACCGAGCTGTATCGAGGCAGGCGTGAGACCTGCCTGCCGAGTGTGTTGCGCAACTTGAATTAATATTTTTCTTTGCGATCTTAACGGGACCTTCGTGGACTTTGCGGTTAAAAATTAGGAAAAGACTAAACGCTAAGTTCCCAAAGCAAATGCAAAGTTCACAGAGGAATAAAAACAAAAGTTGTGCAACACGCTCTACCGTCAGGCAGGCGTGAGATGCTAGTTTAAAACCGAAATTATCACATCCATTAAAGTATCCGGAAGAACACCGAAGATAAGAATCAACAATGCTGAAATTATGACCGCACTTAAACTGTATGATGAGACTTCTATTTTAAAATTTTCGGTTGAATCTCTAAAGTACATCAACACAACAACACGTATGTAGAAGTAAACACTTATTACACTTGAAAGCACACCGAGGATTGCAAGCCATGTTAATTTGCTCTTAATTGCAGCGATAAACAGATAATACTTACCGAAGAAACCGGCAAGAGGCGGAATACCGGCAAGTGCAAACATGAACAACGCCATTGACGCGGCAAGCACTGGATTCTTTGTACTCAATCCTGCTAAAGAATTCAGATCGGTTCTAGAATCGTTTTCACCCTCAATAATCGAAATCACCGTGAATGCGCCAATGTTCATAAACGCATAAGCTGCAAGATAAAAAATTATTCCGGCTACACTGTAAACATTTCCTGCCGCAAGTCCTATTGCCATGTAACCTGCGTGAGAAATTGAAGAGTAAGCAAGCATTCTCTTCAAATTAAATTGCGAAATTGCAACGATGCTGCCGAACAACATTGAGAGAGTAGAGATAGTTACAAAATACGGACGGAAAATATTTGGAGAGTTAAAACTGAAAGCGGCTGAAAGCACTATTATCAAAACACTAAATGCTGCTGCCTTGCCGGTTGTGGACATTAACGAAGTTACCGTTGTAGCCGAACCTTGATAAACGTCCGGCACCCACATATGAAACGGGACAGCTGCAATCTTGAAACTGAATCCAATCAATAAGAGAACAAAACCGAGAATAAAAATTATGTTTGATGTATACCCAGCAAAGTTTTCTATCAGATTTTGAATGCTTGTAGTTCCAGTAGCCCCGTAAATCAAAGCGATACCGTAAACAATAAATCCCGTCGCAAATGCTCCAAGCAAAAAATATTTCATTGATGCTTCATTGGCAAAAAGTTTTTTACGGTTGATTCCCGCAAGAACGTAGAAACAGATTGACATCAACTCCAGTCCCATAAAAATCATCAGAATGTCTTTCGATCCAGCCATCACCATCATTCCCAACACAGATGATTGAATTAAAATGTAATACTCGCCATAATATGTGCCGTATTTTTTCAGATAATCAATTGAAGAGAGAACAACTAATGCAGCACCAATATTGAAAATGAAATTGAAGATTGCCGTACTGCCGCCAACTTCAATCATTCCGCTGAAGAGAACAAAATTCTGATTTATATTGAAGAGAGAATAGAATGATGCAATAAAAAAAAGTGTAATTGAAAACCACGGTAAAATCTGTTCACTCTTCTTTGTAGTAATCTCAATTATTACCGATAAAACAATTCCGACACCAATGATTATGTAGGGCATCAGTAAAAAATATTCGTAATTATTCGATGGCATAATAAATTATTTTAAAAAATTCATAGTAAACGATTCAACCTGCTGAAGAATTGACTGCGCTGAAGCTTCAGTTAATTTCAAAAACGTATTTGGGTAAACGCCAATCCAAACAATGAAAATGAAAATTGGAACAATCACTATCATCTCACGAAGGTTCATGTCTGTCAGTTCATGTTTCAATTCTTCGTTTGTTACCTGTCCGAACACAACACGTTGATACATCCACAACAGATAAACCGCAGCAAAAATTACTCCGGTTGCAGCAAAAATTGTAAACCACCAGCTATTCAAAACAGGAGACTTGAATGAACCGATCAGAATCAAAAACTCTCCTATAAATCCATTCAATCCAGGCAAACCAATTGATGAAAGCGATGCAATCATCAAAACAGCTGCGTAAAGTGGAACGAGTTTAGCAATGCCTCCGTAATATGCAATATCGCGTCTGTGTGTTCTTTCGTAAAGTACACCAACCAAAAGGAATAATGCGCCTGTGGATAACCCGTGATTGATCATTTGAATCACTGCGCCTTGAAGCGATTCAACCGTCATAGCAAAAATTCCGAGCACAACAAATCCAAGGTGAGAAACAGATGAGTAAGCAACTAACTTTTTCATATCTGTCTGCGCCATCGAAACAAGCGCGCCGTAGATAATCCCGATGACAGCAAGCACGGAAATGAGCGGCGCAAATTGTACTGCCGATTGCGGAAAAAGCGGCAGACAAAAACGAACTAATCCATAAGTCCCCATCTTTAGTAAAACACCGGCAAGAATAACAGAACCTGCAGTCGGTGCTTCTACGTGTGCATCGGGAAGCCACGTGTGAAGCGGAAAGAGCGGGACTTTAATTGCGAAGCTCAGGAAGAACGCGCCGAACATCCATGCTTGAATTTGATGTGGAACTGTTGGTCCTACTTTGTAAAGTTCGGTTAAATTCGTTGTGAAATATCCGAGTGTGCTTGATGCGTAAACAGCAAGCCAGATAATCGCAACAAGCATCAGCAGACTGCCGAACATCGTGAAGATGAAAAATTTTACAGCCGCGTAAATTCTTCTTTCTCCTCCCCAAATACCGATGATGAAGTACATCGGGATGAGCATTGCTTCCCAGAAAATGTAGAACAGGAAAATATCGAGCGAAATAAAAACACCAAGCATTCCAGCTTCAAGAAAAAGTAAAGAGAATGTAAACATCTTAACATTTTTTTCGATCGCTTTCCATGTTGAAAGAAATGTGAGCGGAGTTAAAAATGTTGTAAGCAAAACAAGCAAAAGAGAAATTCCATCAACACCAACAAAGTAGCTGATGTTTAAGCTTTTTATCCACACTACTTGATGAATGAATTGGAACTGCGGATTGTTTTGCTCTAAACCGAAGTAACCAATTAACGAAATAATAAACGCAACGAGGGAAACAGCTAAACCGAACAATCTTATTAAACGCTTTTGTTCTTTCTTAAAGAAAAGTACAAGCACGCTTCCGATGATTGGAGTTAGAAGTAAGTATGTTAAGAGTAAGTTTTGTTTCATATTTTCCCACAGCGTCTTCTGACAATGCCAGGAGTTTAAAGAGTAAGTATCAACCACAAAAGAACTAATGCAATTCCGGCCATCATAACAACTGCGTAAGATTGTGCAACGCCGGTTTGAATTTTTCTGATTACACCTGAACCGGATTCAACTAAAGAAGCAATTCCGTCTACTAAACCATCAATAATTTTTACATCAAAAATTTTCCACAAAAACTTTTCACTTCCTTTTTGGATAGGCTGAACAACTGTAGTTTCGTAAAATTCATCAACAAAATATTTATTCCATAATAGGTTGTAAAAACTTTTGAACCTGCCCGATACATTTTCAGCAATAGCTGGTTTTTTAGTATAAACATGAAGAGCGAAGTAGATTGCGCTCAATGCAGCTGCAACAGAAAAAGCCATCAATAGTATTTCTTCAAAATGTGTATGCAAACTAAAAGCCGCAAGTTTTGCTTGTGCCGGTGCGTATATAGGTTCGAGCCAGGATTCAAATAAGTTCCCGTGTTCGCCGGCAAAAACTTTCGGAATACCTACATATCCGCCTACAACCGATAAGAAAGCGAGAATCATTAAAGGCACAGTCATTACTGCAGGCGATTCGTGAGGATGAAGATGATGATCAAATCTCTCTTTGCCGTAGAATGTAAGAGAAACCAATCTGAACATGTAAAACGCTGTTAGCATTGCAGTGATTGCGGCAGCTAACCAATATGCAAATCCACCGTTAGCATAAGCGTTCCACAATATTTCATCTTTACTGAAGAAGCCGGATAAACCCGGAACACCAGAAATTGCAAGTGCAGCTATAAAAAATGTGAGATAGGTTTTCGGCATATATTTTTTCAAGCCGCCGTACTTTTGGATATTCTGCTCTTCATGCATACCATGAATTACAGAGCCGGCACCAAGAAATAAAAGCGCTTTGAAGAATGCGTGAGTCATCAAATGAAAAATTGATGCGTTGAAAGCTCCAACACCAGCAGACAGAAACATGTAACCCAACTGGCTTACGGTCGAGTAAGCTAAAACTTTTTTAATATCGTTCTGAACCAATCCAATAGTTGCAGCCATCAATGCTGTAAGTAATCCAATTACAGCAACTACAGTCATAACAATCGGAGCCGATACAAAAATGATTGATGCGCGTGAAACCATATAAACACCGGCTGTAACCATCGTTGCAGCATGTATCAGAGCTGAAACGGGAGTTGGTCCCGCCATTGCATCCGGCAGCCAAACAAACAAAGGAATCTGTGCAGACTTACCTGTTGCTCCAATGAATAGGAAGAGAGCTATCAAGCCGAATGTTGATTCAGCCACAGGGAATAAAGCTGCTCTTGTAAAAACTTCCTTGAAGTTGAGTGAATCGAATGTTATGTAGATCAAAAACATCCCGAGCAGAAAACCGAAATCGCCGATTCGGTTGACGATAAAAGCTTTCTTTGCTGCTTGCGATGTTGTTCCCTTTTCAAATTTTCTATCGTACCAAAAACCGATCAACAAATACGAGCAGAGACCAACTCCTTCCCAACCTAAGAAAAGAAGAACAAAGTTATCTCCGAGGACTAAATTCATCATCGCGAAGATGAAGAGATTTAGATAAGCAAAGAATCGCCAAAAACCTTTATCTCCGTGCATATAACCGATTGAGTAAACGTGAATCAGAAATCCAACGCCGGTTACGATGAGTGACATTGTGAGAGAAAGCTGGTCTACGAGGTATGCAAATTTGATGTTGAGTGCCGCAGCATTTAACCATGTAAATAACTCAACCGTGTTGGATCTTTCTTCAGCCGGAAGCCCGAGCGTTTGAACAAATGCACCCAGCACAATAAGAAAAGAAATCCCTACAGTTGCGCTTCCAATAATTCCAATAATTTTTTCGTTCTTGATTTTTCTTCCGAAGAAGCCGTTAATCAAAAATCCGAGTAAAGGTAAAAACGTTGTTAGCCAGATATAATTTATCATTACCACTTAAATATATTTATCTCGTCAATGTTTACTGTCTTTTTATTTCTAAAGATGGCGATGATAATTGCCAAACCTACTGCAGCTTCGGCGGCGGCAACTGTCATAACAAAGAAAACGAAAACTTGTCCAATCGGATTACCAAGATAAGATGAAAAAGTTACAAGCGAGAGATTTGCCGAGTTGAGCATCAGCTCGATGCACATAAATACAACTATCGCGTTTCGTCTGATAAGCACACCCGTAACACCAACACTAAACATGAAAGCGCTCAGTATGAGGTAATATTCCATAGGAACTGATGACATATTGTTTACTCAAATTTCTTTTTTGCTAAAACTAATGCGCCTATTGTAGCTGCAAGAAGTAAGAACCCTGCAACTTCAAAAGGGATTATATAATTAGTATAAAGTTGTTGACCTATAGTTTGAATTGTACCTGCTTTAACGCTTGCTATTTCATCTGCAGTTAAAGATCTCGATG
>JBFLWC010000296.1:0-2190 GCA_040758415.1 Bacteroidota bacterium
GCAGTAACAGCAAAATTATCAACAACGAAATTTCCGCTTCGGGCACTAAAGAAACATTCTCCGGTAATGGAATACATTTATGGTATAGCAGCAACATAACTATTAGAGGCAATAGCATAGAAGGTCATAGAGATGGAATGTATTTAGAATTTGTCCGTAAAAGCAGGATAGAAAATAACCTCAGCAAAAAAAATTTACGGTATGGATTACATTTCATGTTTTCGGATAGCTGCAGCTATTCATCAAACACACTTGTAAATAACGGTGCTGGTGTTGCTGTTATGTACACTCATTACGTTTCTATGACCAACAATAAGTTCGAACATAACTGGGGCGGCGCTTCTTATGGGCTTCTTCTTAAAGAGATTTCAAACAGCATCATCGAAAAAAATTTGTTCTATAAAAATTCGAGCGGTATTTACTTTGAGGGCTGCAATAGGATATCTACAAAACAGAACAACTTCGTCGAAAACGGATGGGCAGTTAGATTGATGGCAAACTCGATGGAAAATTCTTTTGAGCAAAATAATTTTATCGGGAATTCTTTCGATATCTCAACCAATAGCATACAAAATTATAATTCGTTCAACAATAATTATTGGTCGGATTACAAAGGATATGATTTGAATAAAGACGGAACCGGCGATGTGCCTTACAGGCCGGTGAAATTATTTTCTGTGATTATAGAAAAAAACCGTCCAACATTAATTTTACTAAGAAGTTTTTTTGTAGAGCTACTAAATATTGCTGAAAATATTTTTCCCGCGCTTACACCAAACACATTGTTAGACAACAAACCATCAATGCGGAAGTTTTAATGATTACTGTAAACAACCTAACAAAAAAATATGGATCGCTCTTAGCTTTGAAAGAGATTAACGTTAATATTCCAAAAGGATCGTTAACTTTTTTAGTTGGACCTAATGCTTCCGGGAAAACAACTTTGATAAAATCATTGCTCGGATTAATAAAACCAACATCAGGCTCAATTGTAATTGACGGCATTATGTTGAATGGAGATTATGAATACCGCAGAAAGATCGGCTACGTTTCTCAAATAGCAAACTTTCCGGAAAACTTAACCGTTGAAGAAGTCTTCAGAATGGTAAAAGAACTGAGAGAAAAAGAAAATGACTACGATGAAGAATTGATTTCTAACTTCGAGCTGGAAAAAGAATTTGGCAAGCGGCTTAAAAATTTATCCGGCGGTACACAGCAGAAAGTGAATGTTGCAGTTGCTTTTCTCTTCAATCCGCAAATTATTATTCTTGACGAACCAACTGCCGGACTCGATCCGGTTGCATCGAGCCTGTTGAAAGACAAAATCAGAAAGGAAAATAAAAACGGTAAAACAATCATTTTCACGTCTCACATCCTAAGCGAAATAGAAGAGATGGCGGAAAATATTATTTTCCTTTTAGAGGGAAATATTTATTTCGATGGAACAATAAAAGAACTAATACAATCCACCGGCAAACACAATTTAGAACGAGCCGTCGCTTCAATAATGAAAAGGAATTGATGATGAGGGTTTTACTGAAAATAATTCAATACCAACTGCATGATCTTTCGAGAAGCAAGTGGCTAACTATTTATACCACTTTCTTTCTGCTTCTTAGCTACGTCCTGTTTTTTTTCAACAGAGATTTTTCACAGGTGTTTATAAGTCTATTGAATGTTTCATTGATTGTTATTCCTCTCGTCTCAATCATTTTTGGGGCGATACATCTTTATAATAGTAAAGAATACATCATCTTTATGCTTTCTCAACCTATTAAAAGAAGCACTCTTTATCTTGGGTTGTATATTGGTTTAACCTTACTGCTTGCATTAAGTTTTTTGATCGGAGTCGGGTTACCGGTCCTTTTCAATATAAAAAGTATTAGCGGGCATGTTGATACTTTGTTTTTCCTTTTATTCGGCGGGACTTTTCTAACAATTATTTTCACATGCGTTGCTTATCTTGTTGCAACACTTAATGAAAACAGAATGATGGGATTAGGACTTGCAACATTTTTGTGGCTGGTATTTTCGACAATCTATGACGGTTTAATTTTATTTTTACTTCAAGCATTTCAAGATTACCCGATAGAAAAGTTATCTATAGCATTAAGTATCCTGAACCCGATTGATCTCGTAAGATTATTAGCCATTCTTCAATTAGATATTTCTGCTTTGATGGGATATACC